>NZ_JAECVZ010000013.1:0-90400 GCF_016055135.1 Thermoactinomyces sp. CICC 10521
ATAGGTCACATCAGGTTTACTTTATCTGTATATATCCTAGAAATATACAAAACCCCATTCCTTTTCCGAAGAAAAGGGTGGGGTTTGTCATCAATCTCAGCCGGTGAAAAACCGGCTGTTTTTTTATATCGAGCGTTAAAATTAAGATGACTTGCGAATAAAGTAAATAGAAATGCATTTATCCAGTAAAGGTGTTTTATTCCCGGGGTGGTTTTAAAGCGCCATCGGGGGAAACGGCCTTCGTCTGCGGCGCAATCCCTTTCCGTGAATGTGGCAGCGCGGGCGGGGGACAGCGGGGCAGCATTCTGTTCTTCCCGCATTCGATCAAGGGCACAGATACCCGATTTTCCGCTGTGTTTTCTCGGATTTTTCTGCCGGTTTGTGCCGTAAATCATGAGCAGTGATAATTTATGAAAATTCCATGAAAAGGAATGCTATTTGCGTGAAATGTTTAAAAAAACGTAACATCCAGTTGCCTGAACTCAGCAGATAATAGGAGTACCGGGAAATATTTTTCTTCCCAAAATCCACCATATAAAGAAAAAGACGTACGGTGGATCATCGTTTGTCTGAATCAGATTGAGAGCAATTTGCGCTGAACTGGCGTGTGAAGGATAACAATGAATCAAGGAGATATGGTTAAATGGAAGGAATGAGGCTGGCAGGGAGATACGAGATCCTTCACCTGTTGGGTGGAGGAGGAATGGCTGTAGTCTACAAGGCAAAAGATCTGCTGCTGGATCGGTTTGTGGCAGTAAAAGTGATGAACGACTCGTTGGGGCACGATCCCGACTTTGTGCGACGGTTCATTCGTGAAGCCAAGGCTGCAGGCAGTTTATCCCATGCTAATGTAGTAAGTATTTATGATGTCGGACGTGAAGGGGACATCTTTTACATGGTGATGGAATGTGTAGAAGGGCCGTCCCTCATAGAAGTGATTCGAAAGGAAGGAACGCTTACACCGGAAAAAACGGTGATGATCGCATCCCAAATCTGTGATGCTTTGGCGCATGCACACAAAAACGGAATTATTCATCGTGATATCAAGCCGCATAATATTCTTGTTTCCCCGGATGAGCTGTACAAGGTGACGGACTTTGGCATTTCCTATACTCCGCGCGCTTCCACCATCACGCAAAAAGGATACGTGATGGGCTCGGCGCATTATTTCTCTCCGGAGCAGGCTTCCGGCGGGGAGATCCACTTTTCTTCCGATCTCTATTCGCTGGGGATTGTGATTTATGAGATGCTGACTGGCTCAGTTCCTTTTGACGGAGAAAGTTCCATTTCCGTTGCACTCAAACATATTCATGACCCTGTGCCTGATCCGCGGGAGCTTAATCCGCGAATTCCGGAAGAGTTGTGCCAGGTGATAATGAAGGCACTGGAGAAAGATCCGTTAAAACGCTATCAAACAGCTCAGGAAATGAAACAGGCGCTGCAGCAGGCCGTCATGATATTTAATCCTCCGCAACATGATTACGTTTCCCAGGTTTCCCAGGAAATAAAGCAGCCGCCCCATCGGGGAAGGAAATATTGGCTCAGGGGCGTCGCGGCGGTATCCGGGGTGCTCCTGCTGTTTCTCGGTTACCAGGCATTTGGCGCAGGATATCTGGAGAGTGATCAGCCGACGAACGGCAGTCCCGTACAAGCCGTGCAGCAGGGCAAGCAAATTCCGAAAGAGCATGGAGACCATAAATGGTGGAAGGAGCTGCCCAAAGAGAGCAGAGAGGAAAATGAGGCTTTTCGCGATATCCGGGTATCAGGAAGCAACGGGAATTACAAAGTGACGCTGAAAGTGGGCGATTTTCCGGAAGACACTTTTTACTATGACCTTTTCGTCGTCGACAGTTACAGTTCCCAAAGAGTTGATCAGGGCATTTCCGTTCACATCAAACATAAACCAGACCAACGTTACACGACCAAAACGGTAACTGTAACAATCCCTGAGCAACACCTGCCGGATTGGGGAATTGCCAAGATCATGTTTTACCGGCTGGGAGAAAACGGGAGAAAGATTTATGCCACCGACAATCTGTTGCAGATGTGGGGGCCGCTTCCCAAGTCGGTCGAGGAAAAAAGAGACAGGTCGAGCGCTTTGTGAAAAGATATACAAGGAGTCGCATCAAGCGGCTCTTTTTTGTTTTTGCCCGTTTCTGGACAGACGAGACTGATAATCGATACAATAATAAAAATGACGAAATTTCGGCATATTTGATCACTTTTTGGCAGCTCGCGGATCGAGGTGAAATGGATGCCCATGAGGAATGAACCTGATCTTACCCGGGAAATCGTCTATGAATTTTTGGAGTGCCTGGATGAAGGAATCCATATCGTCAATGCAGATGGAATCACGGTATTTTACAATCGGGTTGCCTCCCGGTTGGACGGACTGTCCATCAAAGAGGTGATGGGGATGCATGTATTGGATGCGTTTCCTTCACTGACGAAAAAGACGAGCACACTGTTGAAAGTCCTGAAAACGGGTGAACCGATCGCCGAGCAGCACCAGACGTATATGAATCGCAAAGGGAAACAGATTAGCACAATCAACCGGACCATTCCGCTTCGCTCTGAAGGAAAGATCGTCGGAGCTGCTGAGATTTCCAAGGATATCACCCAGATCAAAGAGCTGGCGGAGCAAGTTCTTCAGCTGCAGGAAAGAATTCGCGAGCCACGGAGCAGGAAGGCGCAGAAGGAGAGCGCGTACTACTGTTTTGAGCAGATCGTGACGCAAAACTCACTCATGTTGAGGGAGATTGAAAAAGCAAAGCGGGCGGCCAGAACGGATTCCCCTGTTTTGGTAGTGGGGGAGACGGGAACGGGCAAAGAGCTGTTTGTACAATCGATCCACCGTGACTCGCCGAGAATGGGACGCCCCTTTATTGCCCAAAACTGTGCCGCCATTCCGTCCACTCTGCTGGAAGGGATTTTGTTCGGCACGGCCAAAGGGGCTTTTACCGGCGCTGAGGACCGGCCGGGCTTGTTTGAATTGGCAGACGGGGGAACCCTGTTTTTGGATGAGATCCATGCGATGCCGATTGATTTGCAGGCAAAATTGCTGCGCGTGCTGGAGGACGGCGGAGTGCGAAGGGTGGGAGGAACCCGGTTTCATTCCGTTGATGTGCGCATCATCGTCGCGACCAATGAAGACCCGCTGGAGAGTATTGAAAAGGGGCGCTTGCGGCGCGACCTCTTTCATCGGATCCACGTCGTCGGTCTCTATTTGCCTCCTCTCAGGGAACGAAAAGAAGATATTGAATGCCTGACGCACTATTTTTTCAGAAAATTAAAAGGACAATTGCCGACAACGGTTGAGGAAATTGCTGATGAGGTGATGGAAGCTTTTTTCCACTATGACTGGCCGGGGAATGTCAGGGAATTGGAACACACGCTGGAAGGCGCGCTAAATCTGGCAGAAGGGAAGGCAGTGAAACTGGAGCACCTCCCCCCGCATATGCAGAAAAAACAGAAAAAGGAGATGCTTCCGCTCCCAGGCCTTGACGGCAAGAGTTTGCGGGAAGTGCTCGGCGAATTGGAACAAAAGCTGATTTGCCTGGCGCTTGAAGAATCCGGAGGCAATGTGTTAAAAGCGGCCAAACTGCTGGGAATTCCGAGGCAAACCCTGCAATATAAACTGAAAAAGCGCGAAGGTTGATGTCGGTCGGAGATTTCCCCCGATTTTCTTGAATGTGAATGGATGGAATTTCAATCTTCGGGGGGGGTGGTACAGATTGGCCGCGTTTCCTTTCCTGCAAGGCGGCAAGCGCCCGGACGGAAGATTTGTTGCTTGGTGCCTCTTCACTCATGCAAATGCCATATTCTTGGTGTGCCCGATTCCGGGCACTTTTTTTCTGTTTGTGCGCTGAACGGCCGCCGGAAACAGGATTTGGTTATTGGCATGGTTATTGCATGAATAGTGAATGAATCCATCGGGAGGGGGATGGGGGTTTTGGACGGTCAAACAGGACATCCTTACGGACTGCACCGCGTGTTGGCGCCTGAGCGGGTTTTGCCGCAACCAGCCTGGAAACTGGATGCCGAAAGTGATCTTTATGACAATGAGCTCCTGATCGCCGTGGAACGATTAAATATTGATTCCGCATCGTTCATGCAGATGCGGGAAGAGTGCCGCGACGATGTGAACAAGATAAAACAGTGCATATTGGAGATTGTGGCTGAAAGGGGAAAGATGCAAAATCCAGTCACCGGATCGGGCGGCATGTTGATCGGTACAGTGGAAAAAACAGGGCCGCGTTATCCACATCGCCATGTACGGCCGGGGATGAAGATCGCGACGTTGGTCTCCCTGACCTTAACACCGCTCAAACTTGAACAGATTAACCGGGTTCATCTGGAGACGGGTCAAGTCGATGTAAAAGGCAAAGCGGTTCTTTTTGCCAGCGGTCCTTTTGCCATCCTGCCGGATGATCTCCCGGAAGCGGTGGCCCTGGCGGCTTTGGATGTTGCCGGTGCTCCGGCGCAGACAGCTCGACTCATCCGGGGGCGGGAGCGGATTGTGGTGATGGGAGCAGGCGGGAAGTCGGGGTTGCTGAGCCTCTGTCAGGCGTGGAAAAAGGCGGGGACAAACGGGCAAGTGATCGCATTGGAATCCCGGGCGGAAGCTTGCGCCGAAATCAGGCAGCTGGGATTGGCGCATCAGGTGCTGGAGGTGGATGCCACTGATCCGCTCGCCGTCTATGAGGCCGTGTCTGGTGCAACGGCTGGGGAAATGGCCGACCTTACGCTCAATTGTGTCAATGTGCCCGGAACGGAACTGCCGTCGATTCTGGCGACACGGGACGGGGGAACGATTTATTTCTTCAGTATGGCTGTCCGCTTTACGACTGCCGCGCTGGGAGCGGAAGGAATCGGCAAAGATGTGCAGATGATGATCGGGAATGGTTATGCTCCGGGACATGCGAAGTTGACATTGCAAACGCTTCGGGAGTGCCCGCCGCTCCTTGAATTGTTCCGGAAAAGGTATGGAAGCTGCTGACGGGATCATCAGAGAAGGGGGATTTGATCAAAGTGAAACGCGATTGGAAAGAGATTGAGCTGTGGAAAGATGTCACGGAGGAGCAGTGGAATGACTGGCTCTGGCAATTGACGCACACGATCCGCACGCTGGATGACCTGAGCAAGGTGATCAATTTGACCCCGGAAGAGATTGAAGGTGTCGGAATAAGCAAACAGACGATTCCGCTCAACATCACGCCGTACTACGCGCTGCTCATGGATCCGGATGACCCGAAGGATCCCATTCGCATGCAATCGGTTCCCGTCTCTTCCGAGCTGATTCGCACTCGATACGATATGGAAGATCCGCTGTTGGAGGATACGGACTCCCCGGTCAAGGGGCTGACCCATCGCTATCCGGACCGGGTGCTGTTTCTGATCACCAACCAATGTTCGATGTACTGTCGCTATTGTACACGCCGCCGCTTCTCCGGGCAAATCGGGATGGGTGTCCCGAAGAAGCAGATGGACGCCTGTATAGAGTATATCCGCAACACCCCGACGGTCAGGGATGTGCTTCTCTCCGGCGGGGACGGCCTCCTGGTCAATGACCGGATTCTCGAATATTTGCTCAGCAACCTGCGGGCCATCCCCCATGTGGAAATCATCCGTATCGGAACAAGGGCGCCGGTGGTCTTTCCCCAGCGGATTACGGAAAACCTGTGCAACATTTTGCGAAAATATCATCCCGTCTGGCTCAACACCCATTTCAACCATCCCAAGGAATTGACTCCGGAGGCCAGACGCGCCTGCGAGATGCTGGCTGACGCCGGAGTTCCGCTGGGAAATCAATCAGTCATTCTGGCCGGCATCAATGATTGTCCCCATGTGATGAAAAAGCTGATGCATGAACTGGTGAAAGTGCGTGTTCGCCCCTATTATATCTACCAGTGCGATTTGTCAGAAGGAATCGGCCATTTCCGCACACCGGTGTCGAAAGGGTTGGAGATTATCGAATATCTGCGCGGTCACACTTCCGGCTATGCCGTTCCGACCTTTGTCGTCGATGCTCCCGGCGGAGGAGGGAAAATTCCGCTCAGCCCCAATTATCTCATTTCGCAAAGCCCGTCCAAAACCGTTTTGCGCAACTTTGAAGGAGTGATTACCAGCTATCCGGAACCGAGCCAATACAAGCCGCATGATCCCGAGCATTGCGAGTACTGTCAGGCAGCCGGCAGCCAGACAGGGATTGCCGCATTGATGAGCGATCAGCGGATCAATCTTGAACCGAAACAGTTGTCCAGGGAAGACCGTCGCGCCGGACTGGAAGCAGATAAGGAAAAGCTGAAGCAATAGCAGGAGACGTCGCAAAACGATGAAGAGACCGGAAACCGTCGCGATTATCGGAATGTCCAAAAACGCCGGAAAAACAACGGTTCTAAACAGTCTCATCCGGCAGTTGTCCCGGCGAAAGCGCCTGGGAGTGCTGAGCATCGGTGTCGACGGAGAGGAACGTGACGCATGGAGCGGGAGAGAAAAGCCGGCCATTCGCTGTGATGAGGGGATGTTGGTTGCGTCGGCTGCTTCATGCTTTAACCTTTATCCCGGCAGTTTTGAAATGATCGGCTCCTGCGGTTTCCAATCGGCGATGGGGGAGATTTTGCTCGGCAAGGCGCGGCGGGGCAGCCGGATCAAACTGGCCGGGATCCCCGGCACCGGACAAGTGCAGGCAGCCATCCGCAAACTGAAGGGGGCGGGTGCGGAACTGGTCTTGGTCGATGGGGCCTATGACCGCAAGTCTCTTTCCAGCCCGCTCATCAGCGATGCCGTGATCCTCGTCGTCGGGGCCTGTTTGCACCGGAGTCTGCCGCAGGTGGTGAAAAAGGCGGCCGAATTGCTGGCCATTCTCCGCCTGCCTGCTGCTCCGTCCGCCGATCGTTTTTTTCATGAACAGGCGCAAACGGAAAAGAAAGTGATCGGTGTGGTTCAAGGCATGGGAGAACCGCTCCCCTTCTCCACCTTATTGGAATGGAAAGAAAAGAGAGAGGCATTTTCAAGCAAAAATTGGGAAGTGCTCATCATCCCCGGCTCACTGACAGACCGAATGCTCCGCATGCTGATGGAAGAAGGGGTGAAGGCGCGCTTGATCGTGCCGGATGCCACGCATTGCTTTTTTACACACAGCATGTTGCGCCGTTTTTTGCAGTGGGGCGGGGCGGTGGAAGTGGTTTATCCCACCCGGCTCCTGGGGGTGGCCGTGAACCCGGTTTCCCCCGACGGGTACGCGTTTCCTCCTTCGGAAATGAAAGAGCGAATCGCTGCAGTCGCCGCCCCGCTCCCGGTGTTTGATGTTGAACGCGATCCCTTGCTTGAAGGGGGATGGGAAGATGTTTTGCGATAAAGAGACAATGCGTGTTTTGCACTTGAACGAATGCCTGAATGTCTTTCAGCCGGTCACTCCGATGGGCAGAGAGACATGGCGCGAGCTGAAACCGTTTTTGCCCGGTGAGGAAGAAGCGTGGCAACGTTCTTTGGCCGAGCAGGCTGAATGGCAGCGCCTTCTGCCCGACGGGTCAAAGGAGCGCAATCAGGTGCTGCTTCACCTGGCCCGGATGCCGGATCCCGATCCCATCGTTGCGAAATTGAAACAGGGACGAGCGCTTCAGTTGACGGAATGGTTTCATATGAAGGTTTTCCTCTGGCACTTGTTTCGGCTTTCGGACTTATTGCCTCCTTTATGCTTATTGTCCGATGCGGACAGGCGGGATGTGCACACGCTATTGCGCGCGCTCAATCCGGGCGGTCCGCTCGTTCCTTCATTTTGGATTGATGATGCGTACGACCCGGCGCTGGCCGCAAACCGGAAGCTCTTGAAAAAATACGAGCGGGAACGGGAGAAAAGGAAGGAACAGAAAGCGGTCGATCTGGAAACTCGCTATTCCCTTCGCCGCAACCGCCTGGGGGAATGGGTCGTCGAACGCGGTTCCCCCCTCGATCTGGCGTTGCGGGAGGAGGCAGAGCTGATCCGGGTACGGGAAACAGTCTATGATGCCGTCTATCACTTGGCTGAACCGGAGCAGGAATCCAGGGAAGTCGGGGAATTGACGATGCGCGTGGAAGCGTTGGAACGGGAGATCCTTGAACGTTTGACTGCGTTTTTTCTTCCCTATGCGCCAAAACTGGAAGACTGGATCAACCGGGTGGCTCATTTTGATTTGCAGTTGGCGCGAATCCGTGCCGCGGAAACCTGGCGGGGGACGAAGCCTGTTCACGACCCGCACCGGATGGAGATCCGTGGCGGTTTTCACCCGTGGATGGCTCGCATGCTTGAAGCGGAGGGGAAGGAATGCACTCCGATTGACTGTGTACTGCACCAGGGGACGACCGTGGTGATCGGGGCCAATATGGGAGGAAAGACGGCAGCTCTGAAAACGATGGGGATGATTGCCCTTCTTTCACAGTATGGTTTTTTTGTGCCGGCTGCTTCCTGCAAACTCCCCCTGTTCGCCTGGGTCAGGGGAATCATCGGAGATTTGCAGGACGCAGAGGCCGGTTTAAGCAGTTTTGGCTCGGAGATTGCGCGCCTGCGGGACAGTATGGACTTGGGAGACGGCGGACTTCTGCTGTTGGACGAAATCGGAAGAGGAACCAATCCGGCAGAAGGAGCGGCCCTAGCGCGGGCGATTGCCGGACATTTTACCCGGCGCCGGTTGTGGAGCGTTCACGTGACCCATTATCAGGAAGTGCTTGAAGTCAAAGGGGTTCGCGGTTACCGCGTGGCCGGTTTTTCACGGTCACGGGAGCAGCAGGGGAGCCTTTTGCCGGAAGATCTGCAACAGGCAATCGCCGTGGGAATGGACTATCGTTTGCTCCCGCTGAAGCCTGGTGAAACCATTCCGCATGAGGCGCTGTGGATTGCTGAACGTTTGGGGCTTGATCCCGCAATCGTCGAAGAAGCGAAGAGTGGTTTGCGAAAGGAGGAGGAGTCCGGGTGGAAGAAAAATTGAGACTCGACCCGGTTCTGATCAGCAGGGCGAGGGAAGCGGCGGCGGCGATCGCTTCCAGCGTTGACAATTTTATCGCCCGGCGGACGACGGTAGCCGTGGAACGCACCAATCTCCGTTTAATGGGAATCGACGGGGTGGATGCCGACGGTGTCCCCTTGCCCAATGTCGTGGTTGATCACCTGCTCGAAAAGGGAGTGTTGGAGCTGGGGGCGTCCGGATGGGTGGTGAATGCCTCGCTCCAGTTGGGTCTGTCCCCGTGTGACGTGGCGGAAAAAGTGGCATGCGGTTCCCTGGACCTGACGGCGATCGGGCAGTCGGAACCGGCCCGGATCAGGGACGCTGCAAGGCAGCTGGCGCAGCAATGCCTCGACCGGATTCGGAACAACCGCTTGAAACGGGATCAGCTGATCCGGCGGCTGGGAGAAGGGAAAAAGCCGTATCTCTATGTGATCGTGGCCACCGGCGACATTTATGAGGACGTGGTGCAAGGGCGTTCCGCGGCAAGGCAGGGAGCGGATATTATTGCCGTCATTCGCAGCACGGGGCAGAGTTTGCTCGATTATGTTCCGTATGGCCCGACCAGAGAAGGGTACGGCGGTACGTATGCCACCCAGGAAAATTTCCGCATCATGCGCCAGGCGCTCGATGAAGTTGGCGAGGAAGTGGGCCGTTATATCCGTTTGTGCAATTACTGCTCCGGGCTGTGCATGCCGGAGATCGCCGCGATGGGAGCGATGGAGCGGCTGGATGTGATGCTGAACGATGCCCTATACGGGATTTTGTTCCGCGATATCAATATGCAGCGGACGTTGATTGATCAGGCTTTTTCACGAATGATCAACAGTTATGCCGGCATCATGATCAATACCGGGGAAGACAATTACCTGACTACGGCCGATGCGGTCGAAGCGGCGCATACGGTACTTGCTTCCCAGTTTATCAATGAGCAACTGGCGCTTTTGTCCGGACTGCCTCCGGAGCAGATGGGATTGGGTCATGCCTTTGAGATGAACCCCGATCTGGAGGACGGCTTTCTCATGGAGCTGGCGCAGGCGCAGATGGCCCGCCAGATTTTCCCCGACGCCCCGCTGAAATATATGCCCCCGACCAAGCATATGACCGGAAATATTTTTAAAGGGCATATTCAGGATGCGTTGTTCAACCTGGTCAGCATTATGACCGGGCAGGGAGTCCAGTTGCTCGGAATGATGACCGAAGCGATGCACACCCCGCACATCCACGACCGGCAGCTGGCGATAGAAAATGCGCAATATATCTTTCATAACGCCCGCCATCTCGGCGAGGAGATTCTCTTTAAGCCAGGGGGGAGATTGGAACGGCGGGCGCAGGAGGTGCTGTACAAGGCGGCGAAAATGCTGGAGGAAGTGAAGGAGATCGGGTTGTTCTCTGCTTTGGAACAAGGCATGTTCGCCGATGTGAAGCGCTCTTTTACCGGTGGGAAAGGGCTGGCCGGTGTACTCGAAAAGGCGGAGGGTTATTTCAATCCGTTTGAAGAGGAACTGAGAGCGCGGCTCGGTTTGCAGGCAAGGGAGGGGGATCGTGATGAGCGTGGATTTTACACGGGTTAAACCTTACGGGGATACACTGGACGACGGTGCGGTGCAGCTGAGCTTCACCCTGCCCGTTCCCTGTGGCGAAGAGGCGAGGGAAGCTGCCCGCCGGCTCACCGCCAAAATGGGGCTGGATGAACCTCAGGTCTACCATATGAAGGATTTGGGCGAGGGATACACCTTTTTCATCGTTTATGGCAAATGCCGGCATCACATCGATTTCACATCGATTAAGGTGGCAAAGGTGAAAAGCGAGGTAATGGACTTTTACGAAATCAATCGGTTCATCAAGGAGCGGATCGGGCGCAAAATCGTGGTGGTCGGAGCCTGTACGGGTACCGATGCCCATACGGTCGGTATCGATGCCATCATGAACATGAAAGGGTATAACGGGGAATACGGACTGGAGCGATATCCTGAAATCGACGCCTATAACCTCGGCAGCCAGGTGGAAAATGAGGTGCTGCTGGAAAAAGCGCTGGAGTTAAATGCCGATGTGTTGCTCGTATCGCAGATTGTCACGCAAAAGGGGGTCCATATCACCAACCTGACCGAGTTGGTGGAGCTGGTCGAAGCGGAAGGATTGCGGGATCGGTTTATCCTGATCTGCGGAGGTCCGCGCATCACTCATGAACTGGCGCTGGAATTAGGCTATGACGCCGGGTTCGGGCCGGGTACGCTGGCGCCGCAGGTGGCTTCTTACTTTGTGCAGGAAATCCATAACCGGATGACAAGGGGGATTGAAGCAAAATGAAGAAGACAAAACCTGGGAAGAGAACCATTCCCAGGTTTGACGAAAATCGACGGGATTATTTCATGTCCCAGTAGAAGTCTTGGTTGGCATAAGGCACTTCATTTTCGATCGGTTGATCATCAGGGACAATTTTCTTGATGTGGACGACATAATAGGTCTTGAATTCGGGATCATTGATCATGGAAATCTCAATCAGCCCTTTTTTCTCCAGGCTCTCAATCGCCAGCGCCGCTTTTGAGTAAGGATAGTCAAGTACTTTGGCGAGACGGTAATGGGAGGTGACCAATTCTCCCTTGGAAAGAGGAATTTTAAAATCTTCGTCTGTCATGTCCTCGTAGGCGGCGAGACGGCACAGTTCATAATAGACGAAGCGTTCCGCCGCAGGAAGTTTGTCGACAACCGAATATGGAATGCTTAACGTATGAGGTTTCATGCTGTTCTCCTCCCGTTATATGTTTCATTCTAAAAATCAAAGGGCATGCCGCTCGCCTTGATCTTTTCAAAGGCCACGGATAGATGGGGTGCCGCGCCCACGGAGGGATTGGCCGGAGAAGCGGATGCCGAAAGGGGTTGCGGGTTTAGCTGTCCCATACAATAAGCGAACAAAAGATTTTTCACCAATCCGGAAAAATTGATATCCTCCCGGTCGGCAAACCGGAGAAGTTCCAATTCGACCGCATCTTCCGTATTAAAGGAGACCTGGCGCCGTTCCCGTTTCTTGTAGTCTCTCATTCGCCGAGCGTCTCCTTTCCAAGCGCATAATAGCCGAGAGCATTGGCGAATTGGGGGTCTTCAAACGTTGTGGCAAACTGGAAGCCGACACGCTTAAACGGTTCTACCAAATCGTGTGCCTTTCCCCCAATCAGCTCAACCACATCGGTAATATTCCACATCCCGCCCAAATGGCCGACGATCATGGAGGCCATTTCCTCGGGATCCGCTTCCCGCACGTTGTCCCAGCCTTTGGGGATTGTTCCGCTCTCGCGGTCAATGAAGATGCCATCTTTGAACGTGGCGTAGTTGGTCGTTCGTGCCCCCGGGTCGACGATGCGCACCGTTCCCATCCGGCGGTGCACCCAGTAGGCCGCTCCTCCCTCAATTGTAATCGCCGCTTTTGTGATATGCAGTTTGCGATATGTACCATTTAAAATAATTTCATGTTCACCTTCCAACTTCGCCCGCAGCCGTGCACGTTCATCCTCTTTATACATATTGATCGGCACACCTGTCACCAGTTTGACCTCGCCGATTGCCCCTGCCTGAAACAGTGCCGTCAGAACAAGCAACACCGTCTCTATGTTCACCTTGCTCTCCGTCATCATCTGTCTTGTAAACGAGCCTTCTCTTTCCGCAAGCTGCCCGATAAAATAGTCCTTCCCCTGATAACGGATCTCCATATCCTCCTCCAGCGTCTGCACAAATGTGCGTTGCCGGGCTTTTGACACCTTGCTCGGAAACGAGAATTTTCTGTTGCCGGTAATGGTTTTGACATAGGCCCGCCCGGCATCAACTGCGACCAACATGCTTGAACCACCTTCCCAATGTTGAAGACGAATGTCATGACTGTTGTCACAGAACTTCATTAAATGATGACAGCAGTCAGTGCTTCGGTCGTCATAATATAAAAAAGAGAGGACAGAAGTACGTACAAAAGTACACAAAAATGCGATGAGTGATACATTGTACGGACTACTGTCCATTATAGTGGGATTAAAGCGGTATTTATATAGAAATATTTATATAAAAAATGAATTATTCATCAAAACAAAGATGTTTTCCCGCCAAAAACCAAAGCACATTCCAAGATTGAACATCTCGTTTGTCTTTCACTTTTCTCCATCTGTGATCCGAAAGCCCAGTTTGAAATTGATCGATAACATGGGCTGGTTGGCTTCATTCACATGGGTGCACATCATCTTGACCCCCTGATCCCGGCAATGAGAGATAGCGCGAAGTTTGAGCGAAGTTGCGATCCCCATCCCGCGAAACGATTTTTTCACAACGGTGAGGCCGCATTCGGCAGTTTCCGGGGAGATGATCCTGACGCTGCTGAGACCCACCCACTCCTCATTGCAACGGGCAATGAATTGAGTGTGGCGATGTTGCCAGTAATATCGATAAAACAACTTTTCGCAGAAGTCGGAAAACGACTCAAACGGCCCGTCGTGTCCCGGTTCGTCGAGAACGCCTTCGCGTACGAGCCGGTAAAGGCGGTGTCTTGTCTCATCCGTGTCATGAACTTCATTTAAACGAAAAAAGTGAATACCGGCGGGGTCTTCCATACGGGAAAAGGATTCTCTTTGCCAGTTCTGAAGATGAAGGGTCAGTGTTTGTCTTTTCATGGTTACCTCCTGCAAATCAATCTGCCTTTCATGTCATGTCACTCACCAGGTCTTTTCCGGTCAGGCGGCAGGAGCCCTGTGTTCCTAATCTCCACTCGCCACTTTCATAGATTGGGTTGAACACGCCCGAATTGAGATTATATTAACATTTGGGAGTCTGAATATTTGCCGATGATTTTTTTGTTGCAAAATAAATGAATGACTGCTCAGTTTATGTTAAAATAGTGTCGAAATTCATTTGAAAGCGAATTCATTCATTTTCTTTGCAATTGTCATTTTCTGAATTAACATAAATGAGAGAAAGGAGAGAAGATCATGTCGTTTTTGCAAGTGTTCAACCTGATCGCCTTTTTGGCAGTCGCCGCTTATGCTCTGTACTTGGTTGTCAGTGTCATTTACAAGCGCTATCTGTATGTGAAACTGGGGAAGCCGGCTGATTTCAAGCTGGATATGAAAAAGAGCATCAATGAGGTGCTGGTCAATGTTTTCGGGCAGAAAAAGCTGCTGAAGGACAAAAAAAGCGGCCTGATGCACGTCGTCATGTTTTACGGGTTTATCATTATCCAGTTTGGTGCCATTGATCTTTTTATCAAAGGTCTGGCCCCCGGGCATCATCTCCCGGTGCCGGCCTATCCTTTCTTTCAATTCCTGCAGGAGCTGACGACGTTTCTCGTTTTGTTGGCCACAATCTATGCTTTTTACCGCCGTTATATCGAGAAGATCGCCCGTCTCAAACGGGGATGGAAAGCAGGGCTGGTCATTATCTTCCTTACGTTGCTGATGGCATCGATTTTACTTTCGGCTGCCTTTGAGAAAATCTGGCTGGGCCACCCGGCGAACTGGTATACGCCTGTTTCTTCCGTGCTCTCCGCGCCGTTTGCAGGCTGGATGAGCCAAAGTGCAGGTGAGGCGGTGTTTTACGTATTCTGGTGGATGCATGCGCTGGTGCTCTTTTCCTTTGCTGTCTATGTGCCGCAATCGAAGCACTTCCATCTGTTCGTGGCTCCGATCAATGTCTTTTTGAAACGGCAACAGCCGCCGGCAAAACCGTCGCTCATCGACTTTGAGGATGAATCGGCAGAAGAGTACGGGGTAGGCCGGATCGAAAACTTTAACCAAAAACAGCTGATCGATTTGTATGCTTGCGTTGAATGCGGGCGCTGCACGAATGTCTGTCCGGCAGCTGGAACGGGAAAATTGCTGTCGCCGATGGATTTGATCGTAAAGATGCGGGATCACCTGACAGCAAAAGGAGCGGCCATCACTTCCAAAACACCCTGGATGCCTTCCTTCGCCTTCGCTAGTGCCAACAAAGCACTGATGGAAACGGCTGCGAGCAGGGATGATTCCGGAAAGATTGATTACCCGGTCAATCTGATCGGCGATGTGATCACCGAACGGGAACTGTGGGCCTGCACCACATGCCGCAACTGCGAAGATGCTTGCCCGGTGATGAACGAACATGTGGACAAAATCATTGACATGCGGCGCTATCTCGTCATGACGGAAGGAAAGATGAGTCCCGAGGCTTCCCGTACCTTCTCCAATATCGAACGCCAGGGCAATCCGTGGGGGATCAGCCGGAAGGATCGGGCGAAATGGACAGAAGGGGCCGATGTGCCGGTGCCGACGGTAAAAGAGGAAAAAGAGTTTGAATATCTCTTTTTTGTCGGTTCGATGGGCTCCTATGATAACCGGAGTCAAAAAATCAGCCGGGCGCTGGTGAAAATTTTGCATCACGCCGGCGTGAAGTTTGCCATTCTCGGAAACAAGGAGAAAAACTCGGGAGATACGGCCCGCCGCATGGGAAATGAGTTTTTGTTTCAACAGCTGGCCACCGACAATATCGCATTGTTTGAAAAGCATAACGTGAAGAAAATCATTACCATCGACCCGCACGCTTATAATGTCCTGAAAAATGAATATCCGGATTTGGGGCTTGAGGCGGAAGTGTACCACCATACCGAAGTGCTGGCGGATCTGATCAAACAGGGCCGCATCAAGCCGGTCAAAGAGGTGAAAGAGCGGATCACCTATCATGATTCCTGTTATCTCGGGCGTTACAACGGTGTATTCGATCCGCCGCGCTATATTCTCGAGCACATTCCCGGACTGGAATTGGTGGAGATGAAGCGGAACCGGGAAAACGGCATGTGTTGCGGCGCCGGTGGAGGAATGATGTGGATGGAGGAAACCGAGGGCGTGCGCATCAATGTGGCCCGAACCGAGCAGGCGCTGGAAGTAAATCCGACTCTGATCGGCAGTGCTTGCCCGTACTGCCTGACCATGTTGTCCGACGGGACCAAGGCCAAAGAAGTGGAAGACAGAGTGAAAACGATGGATGTCGCCGAAATCCTCGCTCTCTCCATCAATTTTGAGGACGAAGCAGATGTGGTGGAAGGCATTCACTAAGCGGGAGAAAAAGACGCTCTCAGGTATGATGTGAGAGCGTCTTTTTAAATGTGAATTGGATTGGATGAATGCCAAAAAATATGAATAAAATACTTAATCGAAATAATGGAATGAGATTTACTATTGTTAAGAGTAGGGATTTCAGTTAATCTAAAATTGGAGGCGCTTTCATTTGGAGGCGATGTGAACGAACGCTCGGTAGAACAATGCGTGAGGGAGAGTGACCAATGGTGAAAGCGGTAATTTTAGGCGGGGCAAGAACGCCTTTTGGCAAATTTGGCGGTGCATTGAAAGACGTTCCAGCAGTCGAGCTCGGGGGGACGGCGATCCGGGCCGCTCTCGAACGAGCCGGGGTGGAAGTGGAAATGGTCGATGAAGTGATCATGGGGATGGTGCTCCAAGGGGGAGCGGGGCAAATCCCTTCGCGCCAGGCGGCACGTCTTGCCGGTTTGGGATGGGAAGTCGGCACGGAAACGATTAACAAAGTATGTGCTTCCGGGTTGCGCAGTGTTACCCTGGCAGATCAGATCATTCGTGCGGGAGATGCCGGGGTGGTGGTGGCCGGCGGGATGGAGAGCATGAGCAATGCTCCTTACATTTTGCCGTCGGGGCGGTTTGGCCAGCGCATGGGTGACGGGAAAATGGTCGATCTCATGATTCATGATGGTTTGTGGTGCGCTTTTCACGATGTGCACATGATCGTCCATGGCAGCAATACGGCCAAGGAATACAACGTGACGCGCGAAGAGCAGGATGCATGGGCGCTTCGCAGCCATCAGCGGGCGCTTGAAGCCATTAATCACGGGCGGTTTGCCGATGAGATCACTCCGGTAACCGTCAAAGTAAAGAAACAGGAGATCGTCGTTGACCGCGATGAAGCCGTTCGCGCCGATACCACGCTGGAAAAACTGTCCGGGTTGAAACCGGTTTATCTCCAGGATGGCACGATTACCGCCGGCAATGCGCCCGGGGTAAATGACGGTGCAGCCGCTCTGGTGGTGGCCTCAAGCGAGAAAGCACAGGAATTGGGGATCAAGCCGTTGGCAAGCATCCTGGGTCACGCAGCGGTGGCGATGGAAGCGAAGGATTTTCCGATCACCCCCGCTTATGCCATCAAGAAACTGCTGAAAAAGCACGGGCTGACCGTCGCACAAATCGATCTGTTTGAAATTAACGAGGCGTTTGCTGCGGTTGCGCTGGCCAACAGCAAACTGCTTGGAATCGATCCCGGGAAGCTCAATGTAAACGGAGGCGCGGTTGCTTTGGGCCATCCGATCGGCGCCAGCGGAGCGAGAATTTTGTTGACGCTGATCATGGAACTGAAACGCCGCGGCGGCGGATTGGGTGTGGCCGCGATTTGCAGCGGTGCGGCCCAGGGCGATGCCGTTTTGGTCAAAGTCGAAGGCTAAAAGCGAAAAGGTGGGATGAATCGGTGGAAATCAAGCGGATCAGCGTTATCGGAGCAGGGCAGATGGGGAGCGGGATCGCCCAGACGGGAGCGCAGGCAGGCCTGGACGTCACCCTTGTCGACATGGCGGAAGCGCCCTTGCAAAAGGGATTGGAGCGGATTAAGGGGAATTTGCAACGGGCCGTGCAAAAAGGGAAGATTTCCGTTCAGGAGATGGAGGCGGTGCTGGGACGCATCCGTCCGGTATTGAAACTGGAGGAAGCGGCAGCCGAGGCGGATCTCGTCATCGAGGCCGTTGTGGAAAACATGGAGGTAAAGGCGGACGTCTTCCGAAAACTGGATGTACTCTGCCCGAAACATGCGATTTTGGCCAGCAATACTTCGTCGCTTCCGATCACGGAAATCGCTGCTGTCACCAAACGCCCGGAAAAAGTGATCGGCATGCATTTTATGAATCCGGTTCCAGTGATGAAGCTGGTCGAGGTGATTCGCGGTTTGCAGACAGCGGACGAGGTATTTGCCGCAGTAGAGCAATTGGCGAAACGGATGGGGAAAGTTCCCGTCGAGGTGAATGATTTTCCCGGCTTTGTATCCAACCGCGTTCTGATGCCGATGATCAACGAGGCGATTTATGCCGTTTATGAGGGCGTGGCCACGCCGGAAGCGGTTGACCAGGTGATGAAACTGGGCATGAATCATCCGATGGGTCCCTTAACCCTGGCTGATTTTATAGGACTGGATACCTGTTTGTACATCATGGAGATTTTGTATGAAGGTTTTGGAGACAGCAAATACCGTCCGTGTCCCTTGTTGCGCAAATATGTGAAGGCCGGTTGGCTGGGACGCAAGAGCGGGCGCGGCTTTTACACCTATGAATGAAATTGCGTGATGTGGAGCGTGAAGAGCAGTGGACTTGAGGCTGACGGACGAGCAGGCGATGATGCGCAAGATGGTGAGGGATTTTGCGTGTGAGGAGATCACACCTTTGATCAGCCGTATGGAAGAAAACGATGAATTTCCGCGGGCTTTAATTTCCAAGATGGGAGAAATCGGCCTGATGGGGATTCCCGTTCCGGAAGAGTACGGGGGAGCCGGGGCTGACTTTTTATCTTATATTCTGGCGATTGAGGAAATTGCCAAAGTGAGTGCCGCAGTCAGCGTGATTCTGGCAGTGCACACCTCGGTCTGCACTCTTCCCATTTTGAAGTGCGGAACGGAGGAGCAAAAACAGAAATATGTGACGCGATTGGCCAGCGGGGAGCAGGTGGGCGCTTTTGCCTTGACGGAGCCGCACGCCGGTTCCGATGCCGCCCGGATTCGAACCGGCGCGCGCCGGGTGGGGGACAAATACATCCTGAACGGAAGCAAGGTGTTTATTACCAACGCGGAAGCGGCCGATGTTTTTCTCACCTTTGCCGTGACCGATCCGTCCCGGGGCAAAAAAGGCATCACGGCGTTTATCGTGGACAGGGATACCCCCGGTTTTCGGGTGGGGGAAAAAGAGAAAAAAATGGGGCTGCATGGTTCGGGCACTTGCGAACTGATTTTTGAAGAGGCGGAAGTGCCCGCGGAAAACCGGCTGGGAGAGGAAGGAGAAGGATACAAGGTGGCCCTGAGCAATCTGGCCGGCGGAAGAATCGGCATCGCCGCCCAGGCGCTCGGCATTGCCCAGGGAGCGTTCGATGCCGCACTCTCCTATGCAAAGGAACGGAATCAGTTCGGAAAGCCGATCGCCAAGCAGCAGGCGATTCAGTTCAAACTGGCCGATATGGCTACAGAGATCGAAGCGGCCCGCCTTCTGACCTATCGTGCTGCCGATTTGCGCGCACAGGGAAAACACTGTCGCCTTGAAGCTGCGATGGCGAAGAGATTTGCCACCGATGTGGCGATGAAAACAGCGGTCGAAGCCGTGCAAATTTTTGGCGGGTACGGATATACGCGGGAATTTCCGGTTGAGCGATTTTTCCGTGATGCAAAGGTAACGCAAATCTATGAAGGAACCAATGAAATTCAGCGGATCGTGATCGCAAATGAACTTTTGGCATAAGAGGAGGAACCCCCATGCATTTTAAACTGAGTGAAGAACATGAAATGATGCGCAAGATGGTCCGCGAATTTGCGCTGAAAGAAGTCGCTCCGACAGCGGCTCTCCGCGATGAGAAAGAAGAATTTGACCGCTCCATTTTTGACCGCATCGGGGAACTGGGATTGGCCGGGATTCCCTGGGAGGAGGAATGGGGAGGAGCCGGGGCTGATTTTTTGAGCTACGTGATTGCGGTGGAGGAATTGTCGCGCGTCTGCGCTTCCACCGGGGTCACCTTGTCGGCCCACATTTCACTGGCGAGCTGGCCGATTTATAAGTTTGGAACAAAAGAGCAAAAAGAGCGTTTTTTGCGTCCTTTGGCGGAAGGAACCAAGCTGGGGGCCTACGGCTTGACGGAGCCGGGTTCCGGTTCGGACGCGGCGGGAATGAAGACGACTGCGGTAAAAGACGGGGATCACTACGTTTTAAACGGGAACAAGATTTTTATCACCAATGGCGGTGAAGCGGAGATTTACGTCGTGTTTGCGCTGACCGACCCTGCGCTGAAACACAAAGGGACGACCGCTTTTATCGTGGAAAAGGGAACTCCCGGTTTTTCCATCGGCAAAAAAGAGAAAAAATTGGGAATCCGTTCCTCTCCCACGACGGAAATCATTTTTGACAATTGCCGCATTCCGGCTGACCAACGTTTGGGAGAAGAGGGAGAAGGCTTTAAAATCGCCATGATGACGCTTGACGGGGGCCGGAACGGCATCGCCGCCCAGGCGCTCGGCATTGCCCAGGGAGCATTTGATGCCGCGCTCTCCTATGCAAAAGAACGGAACCAGTTCGGGAAGCCGATCGCCAAGCAGCAAGCGATTCAGTTCAAACTGGCCGATATGGCGACACAGATTGAAGCAGCCCGCCTGCTCACCTACCAGGCTGCCTGGCTCGAGTCACAAGGTCTCCCTTACGGAAAGGCATCGGCGATGGCAAAATTGTACGCCGGTGATATCGCGATGCAAGTGACGACGGAAGCGGTTCAAATCTTTGGCGGTTACGGCTACACAAGGGAATATCCGGTCGAACGCATGATGAGGGATGCGAAGATCACGCAGATTTATGAAGGAACCAATGAGATCCAGCGCGTGGTGATTTCAAACCATCTGCTCAGGGAATAGCGGTTTGGCCGGGAGGGACGGAAAGTGGCCGATTTGATCAGGCGCTTGAAAGAAAAGGACAAACGGTACATTGCCCGCGTAATCAGCCGCATTGAAAACGGGGACCCGGAGCGGGAGCAATTGCTTGAGGCTCTTTTCCCGCATACCGGGCAGGCGTATGTGCTCGGCATTACTGGGTCTCCCGGTGCCGGCAAAAGCTCGCTCATGAACGGGTTAATCCGTTATCTCAGACAAAAAGGGATGACTGTGGCGGTCATAGCCATCGACCCGACCAGTCCTTTTTCCGGAGGCGCCATTTTGGGTGACCGCGTCCGCATGACCGGACATTCCCTGGATGAGGGCGTATTTATTCGCAGCATGGGCAGCCGCGGCAGCCTGGGCGGATTGTGCCGGGCGGCAAAGGATGCTGTGAAAGTGCTGGATGCGGCGGGATATGATCTGGTGCTGCTGGAAACGGTCGGGGTGGGGCAGGCGGAATTGGATGTGATGCATGCGGCGGATTCTGTTTCCCTGGTGCTCAATCCGACAGCGGGGGATGTCGTTCAGGTTTTTAAAGCGGGCATTATGGAAATCGCCGATCTTTTTGTGATCAACAAAGCGGATTTGCCGGGTTCGCATCGCCTTGCGGAGGAAATTGAACGCATGCTCGATCTGAAGCCTGATCTCCCCTGGCGTCCTCCCATTGTCAAAACCATCGCGACCAGGGAAGAAGGACTGGTGCTGTTATGGGAAAAGCTGGAGGAGCATCGCCGCTTTCTTGAGCAAACCGGTGAGAGGAGGCGAAGGCGGCAGCGTCAGGCTGAGTTGGAGCTGAAGGAGCTGGTGCAGGATTTGCTCGGGCAAAAACTGGCGGAATCGCTCGCTTCCCCTGACTGGCAGCATGAGCTTTCCCAGGTGGTTTCCCGGCAGAAAAGCCCGATTTCCGCTGCGCGTGAATGGTTAAGGCGTGTCCGATTTGACTAGAGAGGTGAGGAGATGAAAAAGAATTCCGAACTGATTCCCTCGATGATCAAGGATCAGCGCCTGATCGAACAGCGGCGGGCCCAGATCATCGAGGGAGCAGTGCGTTTGTTTGTGGAGAAAGGGTTCCATAAAACGACAACGCGGGAAATCGCGAGAGAATGCGGATTGTCGATCGGGACGATGTATGAATATATTCAGAGCAAGGAAGATGTTTTGTATCTTGTTTGTGAATATATCCATTCGGAATTGGAAGATCGTTTGCGCAGAGTGGTTGCGGAAGAGGATCAGGGAGCCGTTTCTCTCTCCAAGGGATTAAAGCAGCTGTTCAGAGTGATGGAAGAGATGCGGCCGCTCGTTTTGCTGATTTATCAGGAAACGAAATCGCTCCCGAAAGACAAGATGAAATATGTGTTGCGGAAAGAAGAGGAAATCACCGGGATTTTTGAGCGGATTTTGCAAAAAGGGATGGAAGATGGAACGATTCAGATCGATCCTTCCTCCGTCAAACTGATGGCCCATAATATCATCGTGATCGGCCAGATGTGGACGTTCCGCCATTGGGCGGTCGGGAAGCACTATGGGTTGGAGGAATTTACCGAGCGGCAGATGAGCCTGCTTCTCGGCGATCTGACAACGGGAGGAAAGACGGATGGGAAAACCAGCGCAACCTAAGCATGCCATTCGGTTTATAACGGCAGCGAGCCTGTTTGACGGACATGATGCATCCATCAACCTGTTTCGCCGCCTTTTGCAAGATTCAGGTGTGGAAGTGATTCATCTCGGACACAACCGATCCGTCGATGAGATCGTGGAAGCGGCCATACAGGAAGATGTACAGGGAATCGCCGTTTCTTCCTATCAGGGCGGACACACCGAGTTTTTTAAATATATGATTGATTTGCTAAAAAAGAGAGGCGCTGCCCATATCCGCGTCTTCGGCGGAGGCGGGGGCGTTATTATTCCCCGGGAAATACGAGAGTTGGAGGAATATGGCGTATGCAAGATCTTTTCCCCGCAAGATGGCCGCGACATGGGCCTGATGGGAATGATCGAGTTTATGGTGCGGCAGTGCGATTTTTCGACGATTGAGAACGTTTCCTGGGAAATGAATGCCTTGAAAACCGGGGATAAAAAAGAGATTGCCCGGTTGATCACGCTGGTTGAAGAAGCGGCCGAAAATGAGCAATGGCGGCAAACGGCGTCTTCGCTTCTGGAAGAGATCGGGGAGGAAGAGGAAAAGGTGATCCCCGTCGTCGGAATCACGGGAACCGGCGGAGCGGGAAAAAGTTCGTTGACCGATGAGCTGGTACGCCGTTTTCTCGAAGATTTTCCGGAAAAAAAAGTGGCGATCCTGTCGGTCGATCCATCGAAACAAAAAACGGGCGGTGCGTTGCTGGGAGACCGTATCCGCATGAATTCCGTGCATCATCCCCGGGTCTATATGCGAAGCTTGGCCACGCGGCGCACCCGTTCCGAACTGAGCGGAGGGATTCGCGGGGCGATCCGTGTGTTAAAACGGGCCGGCTATGATTTCATCATTGTTGAGACAAGTGGAATCGGGCAGGGAAATGCCGATGTGATTCAGGTCAGCGATGTCTCCGTCTATGTGATGACTTCGGAATACGGCGCACCGTCCCAGTTGGAAAAAATCGAGATGCTGGATTATGCCGATCTGGTCGCCATCAACAAATTTGACCGCAAGGGTTCCGAAGATGCGCTGCGCGACGTGAAGAAACAATACCGGCGCAATCATAAATTATTCGAGGCTCCTGATGAGGAAATTCCGGTTTATGGGACGATGGCCAGCCGTTTCCACGATCCGGGCACCAATCGGTTTTATCGCGCCCTGATCGATAAAATCAGGCAAAAATGCGGAGTCGACTGGCAATCTGAAATGACCGTGAGCGGGGATCTCAACATTCACTATATTATACCGCCGGAGCGAACCCATTACCTGCGCGAAATCGCGGGAACCGTTCGCAAATACCATCAGCAGTCCGAGCGCCAGGCGGAATGGGCAAGCCGTCTCTATCAACTGGAGGGAAGCAAGGCTGTCTTGCAGGATGAAGAAGATGCCTCCGTCCGGGAGAGGCTGGAGCAAAAGATTAAAGAGGTCGAGGCAAAACTCACTCCGGAGAACAAGGAAGCGCTTAAAAACTGGCCGGAAATGATGAAAGCTTATCGGCAGGAGCAGTTCGTCACCCGGATTCGCGGGAAGGAGATCCGTGTTCCCCTGTATACCGAAACGCTTTCGGGGACGATGATTCCCAAAGTGGCTCTGCCCCGTTTTAAGGACTGGGGCGAAATCCTTCGCTGGTTGCACAAAGAAAACCTGCCTGGCTACTTCCCGTTTACTGCCGGGGTTTTCCCGTTCAAGCGAACCGATGAGGACCCTAAGCGGCAGTTCGCCGGTGAGGGATCGCCGGAGCGAACCAACAAGCGCTTTCACTATTTATCGAAAAATGATCAGGCGAAGCGGCTGTCCACTGCTTTTGACAGTGTGACGCTGTATGGGGAAGACCCGGATGAGCGGCCGGACATTTACGGGAAAGTCGGAGAATCCGGGGTCAGTATTTGTACCTTGGAAGATATGAAGAAACTGTACGCCGGTTTTGATCTGTGTGCGCCCAACACGAGCGTGTCAATGACGATTAACGGCCCGGCGCCGATTTTGCTCGCGATGTATTTTAATACGGCGATTGAACAACAAATCGAAAAGTTCCGTTCCACCGAAGGGCGGGAGCCGACGGAGGAGGAAAGGGAAAAGATCAAGCGGGAGACGCTGAAGCGGGTGCGCGGAACGGTGCAGGCGGACATCCTGAAAGAGGATCAGGGGCAAAATACCTGTATTTTTTCCACGGAGTTCGCTTTGAAGATGATGGGTGACATCCAGCAGTATTTCATCGACTACGGCATTCGCAATTACTATTCCGTCAGCATCAGCGGTTATCATATCGCCGAAGCCGGGGCCAATCCGATCACCCAGCTGGCCTTCACCCTGGCCAACGCTTTTACCTATGTGGAATATTACCTCAGCCGCGGGATGAAGATCGATGATTTTGCACCCAACCTCTCGTTCTTTTTCAGCAACGGAATGGATGCTGAGTATTCGGTGATCGGCCGTGTGGCCCGGCGCATTTGGGCCATCGTCATGAAGCACCTCTACGGGGCGGGTGAGCGGAGTCAAAAGTTAAAGTATCATATTCAAACATCGGGCCGCTCCCTGCACGCGCAGGAAATCGACTTTAACGACATCCGCACGACGCTGCAAGCCCTGATGGCTATTTATGATCAGTGCAATTCGCTCCATACCAATGCCTATGATGAGGCGATTACCACCCCGACGGAGGAATCCGTGCGCCGCGCCATGGCGATTCAACTGATCATCACCAAAGAACTGGGGCTGGCCAAGAATGAAAACCCCCTCCAGGGTTCCTTTATAATCGAGGAGTTGACGGATCTGGTTGAAGAAGCCGTTCTCAAAGAATTTGAGCGCATCAGTGACCGCGGCGGGGTGCTCGGGGCGATGGAGACGCAGTATCAACGCAGCAAGATCCAGGAAGAGTCTCTCTATTATGAGACGAAGAAGCATTCGGGGGAATTGCCGATTATCGGGGTCAATACGTTTGAAAACCCCAATCCGCCGGAGGATTATGAGCTTGAACTTTCCCGGGCGACACCGGAGGAAAAAGAAAGGCAAATCGCCAACCTGCGTGCTTTTCAGGAGAAAAATCGCGAAGCGGCTGAAAAAGCGCTGGCCAGATTGAAACAAGTGGCAAGAGAGAATGGGAATCTGTTTGCTGAATTGATGGAAACGGTGAAAGTGGCCAGCCTCGGGCAGATTACCCATGCTTTGTACGAGGTGGGCGGACAATATCGCCGGAATATGTGAACCGGGCCATCAATGGTTCCCTGAGGCTGTCGGGTAAATTTGCGGAACTGAAGGGAAGGGGCTTGGTGCTTTTTTGCCGCGGCTTTTCGATGAAGGAGCGGGGAAGCATCAAGACCCGACGGAATCCTGTTTCAGGACTTTGTAAACATGCTGAGGGCCTTATACAGAGGCCCTTTTTTTGCTGTCAAAACAAAGACAGGATTCAGGCTGACAGGTGTGTTGGCGGAAGATATGAAGGCATAAACAGGGGGAATCACGAATTTGTAGAAGAAAGGGGGCGCTGAATAGCGATAATCCCTTCTTTTGGTTGACTTCCCCCGGTTTTTGGATAAAATAGTTGTACGAGAAAAATAGGGATTCTACGGGACGACCTATATTTGGGAAGGATGTGTCCAGCTTGAGTGACAACCTCGCTTTGGAGAAGATCAGAGAAACCGCCATGGTAGATTTGGCCTACAACCTGTTGAAGGAAAAAGGCGACGCGATGATCTACCGGGAGATCATGGATGAAATCGCCAAGATCAAAGGATTTACCGAAGAAGATATCACAAGATACATTGCGCAGCTCTATACGGAAATCAACATTGACGGCCGTTTTGTCTGTGTGGGACGGAATTTGTGGGGGCTTCGTGAATGGTATCCGATCGAGCAGGCTACGGATTCGGCTGTAGCCGGGAACATCAAAGAGGATGATCTGGACGACGAATTGGACAGTGATCTGTATGAGGATGAGGACGAGGATTACGATCTCGATGCCATGGACGAAGATGATCTCGATCTCCCCTTGGACGACGATGAAGACAATCCGTTCGGGGAATTGGATGATGAGACGGAAAACGGAGACGATGACGAAGAGCTTAAGCCTTGACAAGAAAACGTGCCTACGATAAATTATTTTTTGGGCTCATTATGAACGGATTCAAAAGAGCGCCCCTAAACCGGGGGGCGCTCTTTTCTATTTTTTGATAACTGGGGCATCCTATTTTTGGAGGGAAGATCATTATGGCGAAATATATTTTTGTAACCGGAGGTGTGGTTTCCTCACTGGGCAAGGGAATCACGGCTTCCTCATTGGGACGATTACTCAAGAATCGCGGCCTGAAAGTAACCATTCAAAAGTTTGATCCGTACATTAACGTCGATCCCGGTACGATGAGTCCTTATCAGCATGGCGAAGTGTTCGTGACGGATGACGGGGCCGAGACCGATTTGGACCTGGGCCATTATGAACGCTTTATCGATATTAACCTCAGCAAAAACAGCAACGTGACCACGGGAAAAATTTACTCTGCCGTGATCAATAAAGAACGGCGCGGTGATTATCTGGGCGGAACCGTGCAGGTGATTCCCCATATTACCAATGAAATCAAGGATCGCGTCTTCCGGGCGGCACGGGAAACAGGTGCCGATGTGGTGATTACGGAAATCGGGGGGACGGTCGGCGATATCGAAAGTTTGCCGTTCCTGGAGGCGATTCGCCAGATCAAAAGCGATGTCGGGCGCAAAAATGTAATGTATATTCACTGCACATTGGTTCCGATGCTGAAGGCGAGCGGTGAGTTAAAAACAAAACCGACGCAACACAGTGTCAAGGAATTGCGCAGCATCGGCATCCAGCCCAATGTGATTGTGTGCCGCACGGAACACCCGCTGTCCGAGGAATTGAAGCGGAAGATCGCCCTTTTCTGCGATATCGACCGGGAAGCGGTGATCGAGGCCCGCGATGCGGAAACGCTGTATGAAGTTCCGTTGATGATTCAGGAAGAGGGATTGGACGAAATCGTGGTCCGGCATTTGGGGCTTGAATGCGGAAAAGCGGATATGACCGATTGGATTCGCCTGGTGGAAAAAGTGAAAAACCTGACCCATACGACCCGGATCGCCATCGTCGGCAAATATGTAGCCTTGCATGATGCTTATATGAGCGTGGTGGAGGCACTGCGCCATGCCGGGTTTGAACGGGACACCGACATTGAGGTGAAATGGGTCAATTCCGAAGACGTGACCGAGCAAAATGTGGATGAGTTGCTCGGAGATGTGGATGGCATCCTCGTGCCCGGCGGCTTCGGCGACCGCGGGATTGAAGGGAAACTGGTAGCCACCCGTTACGCCCGGGAGAACAAAATTCCGTTCCTGGGGATTTGCCTCGGTATGCAGATGGCTTGTGTCGAGGGGGCACGCAACGTACTCGGATTGGAAGGGGCGCACAGCTCAGAAATTGACCCGTCCACCCCGTACCCGATTATTGACCTGCTGCCGGAACAAAAAGAAATCGAAGATAAAGGCGGCACGATGAGGCTGGGTCTGTATCCGTGCAAACTGGAGCAAAACAGCCGTGCTCATCAGGCTTACGGGAAAGATTTGGTCTATGAACGGCATCGCCACCGCTATGAGTTTAACAATGAATACCGCGAACAGATGGAGAAAGCGGGATATCGTTTTTCGGGAACCTCACCGGACGGCCGTTTGGTGGAAATCGTTGAGTATGACCACCATCCGTGGTTTGTCGCTTCCCAGTTCCATCCGGAATTCATCTCCCGCCCCAACCGGCCGCAACCTCTGTTCCGTGAGTTTGTCAAAGCAGCATTGAACAGCAAACTGAAAGAACAGGTAAATGTATAAAGTTCACAATGGACGGAGCCCGGATCGTTTTCCGGGTTCTTTTGTGCGGTCATCACTTGTCAGATAATTGTAAATAGTTTAAAATGAAAGATGAAGTGTAGGATCGGCCGCTTTCTTTTAACCAAGCTGAACGTTCGGTTCGGGAGGGATGGACGATGCAGCCGGATTGGGTGAGACAGAGGGAGCCGGAAAAAAGGGTGAAGCGGGAATCTCCCTGGAAACATGTATTTTCCTTCGTTTGGATGATCCTGTTTACGGCGATCGCCTTCTGGATTATCGGGGAGAATAAACTTAGTCTGGAACAGACTTTCTGGATCATCCTGATTTTGGCCATCCTGCAAGTGATCCTGCAACTTTTCACCTTTATGCATCTGGCGCAAAGAGGCTATGGCATCGTAATTCTCTTTTTCGCTCTCGGTCTGTTGATCGCCGTGATTTCAGCGGTGGGAATCATCTTGATGTAATAAAGAAGGCAAAAGGTGGCGATACTGGCAGCCACCTTTTTTGAATGGGTTTCATTTTTCCTTTGCTGCCAGCTCTGTTGAGGGCGGCTTTTTTTTCGTCAAGGCCAGTCCGGCGATCAGGATCACCCCGATGAATGTAAACAGGCTGAAAAAGCGGTACACGGAAAAAATGCCAAAGGCGTCCAAAATCATGCCGCCGATAAGGACGAAAAACCAGTTCCCCAAACCGGACGTCATCGCGGCGTTGAGAGAAACGGCGGTTGTTCTCACTTCGGGGGGCGCAACCGACTGGATGTAAATCAAAGAGGCAGGGAAAAAAATGCCGATCGTCAGCCCCTGTGTCAGGGTGAGAATGATCACCCAGGCCAGCGGCAAGTCAAACGAATAGAAAAACCAGCGAATCGCGCCGATGACACCGGCACAAATCGCCATCAGATGAGGGCCGTGTTTTTCAATCCATTTGCCCGAGGTATTCCAAATCGGGATTTCGCTGCCCGCCCCCAGCAAAAAACAAAAGCCGACCCCGGCCACTGTTCCCCCGATTGCCTGGTAATACAGGCCGAAGTAGGAGTTGTGGGCCAGGAGTGGTCCCATGACGCAAAAACTGGCGGTCAGGAAAATAAGAAAGCGGGGCATTCGCATCAGTTTGACCAGCCCTTTGCCCACTTCGGCCCGCCGGAATTCCCCTTCACGCGGCATGAACCAGGCGAAGATGGCGCTGATCCACAGACTGAAGGCAAAAGCGAAAAAGATGACCTTCAGGCCGAACATTTCCGCCAACGTACCGCTGACCCAGGCGGCAAAAGCGAAGCCGGCTGCACCCCACAGGCGGAATCGCCCGTAATTCAGCCCGTTTTTCGACGTGTAGTTCAGGGTCAGACTGTCGGTAAGCGGGTTGATTGCCGCCTGAAACACGGCCAGCAGGATCGCGGCGGCAAAAATGAGAAAGTATCGGTCGAAAAAGAGAAACAAAAGTCCGAGCAGACCGGTAACGATAATGGAGAGCATGAGCAACTGGCGGGGTTTGCGCGTATAATCGCTTAAAAACCCCCACAAGGGCTGGGTGAACAACATGACAATCGGGCCGATGGAGAGGATCAGCCCGGTTTGGGTTCCGGATAGTTGAATTTCCTCTTTCAGGTACACGCCGAATAAAGTGGAGAATGCACCGAGGGCGAAATAAGCCAGAAAATAAACCAGGGTTATGGATAAAAGAGTGCGTCTTTTTGTTACAGAATTCATGGGTAGTCCTCTCTTTGTCTGATTTGGCAAAAAGTGTTTTTTTATATGGATGTGGAAAAATATATAGTGCATGATCCAACCATCTGTCGGCAGGCAGGTTGCCATGGCAGGGGAGCGAGCTGTGCCGGGGAATTCGGATCCGCAGCCGGCGAAAAAGGCGGTCAACGCCATCAGACGAAAAATTCCCTTCGGTCTCCCTGCAGATCATGAAATGAACATGCCTGATATTTCATCGAGAAAGGATAAGTAGGATGCAGTTGACAACAGCCCAGCCGGAACAACTGGAAGAAATTGTGCACATGTTTGAAGATGTAAAAAAAGTGATGGCGAAGAACAACATATACCAATGGAATCAGGATTACCCCAACCGCGACATTATAAGTGAAGATCTGAGACAAGGTCACTTGTACCTGATGCAAAAAGACGGAAAAGTGGCCGCCGCCGTGACGCTTGACCGGTTTATTCCGCCGGAGTATGACGAAATATCATGGCGCGACCGGTCGGGCCAATATCTCGCTGTTCACCGTTTATGCGTCAACCCGGTTTTTCAGGGGCAGGGGATTGCCAAAAAGCTGGTTCAGGAGATTGAAAACTTTGCCCGTGAAAAGGGGTATACAAGTATTCGCCTCGATACGAAAACAACCAATCAGCGGGCGATGAACCTTTATGAATCTCAAGGTTATGAGAAAAGAGGGGAGTTTTATTTTCCCGATTTTGATCGCCCTTTTGTCGCCTATGAAAAAGTGCTTCACTGAACACAAACGAGCAGCAACCGTGGGACATCCGGTTGCTGTTTTTCTGTGAAAGTGTCGCAGGGCGGGCTGCGGGCAGCACCTCTTCGTTCCCCGCGAGTTTAACGGCCGGTTGAAATGGACGCAAGCCTCCGTTTTCATGATTCATTCTAACATGTTTTATTTTGTGACTCTAAGGATTTTTATAGGTCTTTTTAAAAAACAGTTATTCATTTTCAATTTTATCTGATTGCAAGCAAGTGGCATCTGTCTCCGCCGGGAGGCAAATGCATCAAACGGAGGGGGGATCACGCGGATGGGATTTTTGACCGAAGAGAGTTCCATTTGCGCCCGGAGATTGGGGATGAGGCGGCAAGAGTCCGGGATCAACTTCTCCCTCCGATAGGATGCAACTTCACACGCCGGAATAAATCTAACTAATATAAAGGATTTTTTGTATATAAGTGAGAAAAAGATAGTGAAGACCAAAGGAAAAAGCAACTGAAGTATTATCTCCCGGACCGTCTGCATACATAAGAGTAGAATCAGGGATTTTTTGGCATGTTCGTGCAAAAAGGGGCTATTTGCCCCCGGTTTCAATGAGATAAACCAAGTTTTTCAGTTGCTTTTTTATTTTCACCCGTGCCGACATCAGCATCATCGATGCGACCGCCCGCGACAGCAGGCTTCGGGATGTGATCATGCGTTTGTAATGCAGGCGGCAGCTTTGGGGGGTCAGGGGTTCTAGACGGAAAATCTCTTCATATGGAAGGCGGGAATCGTTGATGCGCACCCCATAGATATTGGGAGAGTAAAATTCGATCACTTCCCCTTCCAGCTCCAGCAGTTGATGATCTTGCCGGAACTGTCTTTTAAATTGGCTTCCCACGGGGTTTTCGGGGTCAAACGGTGTTAACCAAACGGTATCGATCAGTCCGCTTATCCACTTCTTTTGTTTATCGGTATCGTAAATCCAGGAAAATGCTTGATCAATCGAAACGCCTATATCCAACTGTTGAGTGAGGATCATTTTTCCCCTCCGCTTATGTAGTAGTTGAGAAAAGTGAGATTGGTTTTCATCGACTGTTTAATTATCTTATAACACATTTTCACGCGAATGTGTCGCCTGCTTGCCCGACAAAAAACGATCATGTTTTGTCGGAAAAAACCGGAGATGAGGCTTGGCGGACGGGGATGGGGCATCAACGCCATCGGGAATGTCGCTGTAGGGTGTCCCAATCCTTGCTGGCAACAAACTTTTACAGAAAAAGACCGGTGACCGGGTTGCAGGAGGTTATGAGGTGGAGCGTCTTCTGTTTATCGACTTTGAATTTACCATGCCGGAGAAGACGGAAAAAGAGAGGACTCACTTCCCGGAAATCATTGAAGCGGGTGTGGTGCTGGTGGAAGACGGAAAGATTATCCGCCAGTATCGTTCGTTTGTCAAACCGGAAATCAATCCGACCCTGACCGAGAGGTGCAAGCGATTTCTGCAGATTTGCCAGGAAGATGTGGATCAGGGAATTACCTTTAGGGAACTGATTCAAACCCTTCATTCTTTTTATCGGTTGGGTTCAACGGTTGTTGTGACGTGGGGAAACATGGATATGGTCGTCTTGCGCAAATCCTGCCGGTATTGGAATATTCCTTTTCCATTTGAAGGGCGGGAAAGAGATTTGTCGATTGAATACATGCGCTTTTACGGCGAGCGGAATCAGACCGGATTGACCAAGGCGCTTGAGCAATACGGCAAAAAGGAGAAACGAAAACACCATCGCGCTTTGGAGGACGCGCTCATGACGTTTGAGATCTTTCAGTATCTGCAGCGGGATAAACAGTACTTGTACAATAAAGCGAAAAATCGCATCGGGGATTTTGTCGATTTAACCCGCGTCAGGGCTTAAGCGGCGGGAGCCTGTCGCTGATCAGCGCTTGCCTGTCTCCCACCACCGCATCGCTTTTTGCTCCAATTCCTTGATCAAGTCGTTTTTCCCGGAAATGTAATGCTCGATGGAAGCAGGATATTGCTTTGCCAGATTGATTTTCAACTCGGCATAGCGCCTTGCTTCATCGGGATGGGCGCGCAAGTAGTCACGGAAGGCGAGATGCCGCGTGATCTCGGGATTGCCCCGGGCAAAGATGTGAACGTGATGGGTGTGTACCTGCTCGCTTCCCTTAAAAAAGTAGCGTCTGCCCGGAATTCCGTATTCCCCCATCGGCACATATCCGATTGCCTTCATGTTTCCGGTCAGTTTATCGATTTTTTCAATGTCGTTGACAACGGGGATCAGGTCGATAATCGGTTTGGCGGCCAGACCGGGGACCGCGGTGCTGCCGATGTGATGGATGCAGACTGCTTCCGGACCCAGCGCTTCTTTGATTTTTTTCGCTTCGGCGGCAAATTGCTCCGGCCAGCGAGGATTGTAGGGCGTGACGATCACTTTCCGCATGGCTTTCCCCCATTTACCTTAATTACCCAAGTTCATTATAAGTCAAATTTTCCTCTTGATTTGCAGGAAATGGGCAGATCGATAAAAAAATAATAGTCAATATTATCGTTTTCATTTGCCTTTATTCAGGTGAAAAGAAAATTGACGGTGCGGGGGAGGTTTCGCGGTTGGCTCAAAACAAAAAGGTACTGGTCGTGGATGATCAATATGGCATCCGTTTGCTGTTGAAGGAAGTTTTCTCCAAGGATGATCTTGAGTTTTTTCAGGCGGCCAACGGCAAGCAGGCACTTGAAATCATACAATCGGAAAAGCCCGATCTCATATTATTGGATATGAAGATGCCAGGGATGGATGGTCTGGAACTGCTGCGACGGATCCGGCAGTTTGGAAATAAAGCGAAAGTGATCATGATGACCGCTTACGGTGAACTGGACATGGTGGCCGAGGCCAGCCGGCTGGGGGCGGTTACCCATTTTACAAAGCCTTTTGACATTGAAGAACTGCGAATGGAAGTGATTCGGCAACTGGCATCTTAAGAATCGGCAAAGGAGTGGCGAGATGATTGAAGCGAAAATTCGACTGCGCATGAGCCAGACCGATGCGCACTACGGGGGGAATTTGGTTGACGGGGCGCGGGTCATGTCCTTGTTCGGCGATGTCGCAACCGAGATCCTGATTCGGCACGACGGGGATGAAGGTTTGTTTGTCGCTTACGACCTGGTGGAGTTTCTCGCGCCTGTTCATGCCGGCGATTTCATTGAGGCGATTGGCCGTTTGGAAAGGGTGGGAAATACCAGCCGCAAGATTGCTTTTGAGGCATATAAAGTGATTGAGGCCGGGGTTGACCCTGATCGCCCCTACCGGGCTCAGGTGTTGGAGCAGCCCCTTTTGGTCGCTCGTGCTTCGGGCACCTGTGTAGTACCAAAAGGCAGATAGGCTGACTTTTTTGTGTTCGGAGGGGAAAGAGATGTCAAAATTGATGATCACGGCAGCGTTGGTCGGAGCGGAAGTGACGCGCGACGATACTCCATACCTGCCCATCACCCCGGAAGAGATCGGCCAGGCCGCATTGGAGGCGCGGGAAGCGGGGGCGGCAATCGCCCATATTCATGTGCGGGATGAAAACGGGGCGCCATCGCAATCCAAGGAGCTCTATCGCCGGGCGATCGAAGAGATCGAAAAGCGGACTGACATTATTATCCAGGTTTCAACCGGCGGCGCCGTGGGAATGACAGCCGAAGAGAGAATGCAACCGCTGACTTTGCGTCCGGAGATGGCCACATTGACCACGGGAACGGTTAATTTTGGGCAGGATGTGTTTATGAATACGCCGGAACAGTTGCTCGCTTTTGCCGAAGAGTTTGAACGTTACGGGGTCCGTGCTGAATTTGAAATCTTCGATGTGGGAATGATAGCTAACGCGATGCATTTGGTCAACAAGGGTTTTTTCACTGGGCATCTTCATTTTGATTTCGTCATGGGTGTGCCGGGAGCGATTCCCGCTACGGCGGAGAATTTGCTGCATCTGGTGCACCAGCTGCCGGAGGGGGCAACATGGACGGTGGCAGGGATCGGCCGGCATCAGTTGCCGATGGCGACCCTCGGTATTGTCTTGGGCGGTCATGTTCGCGTTGGCTTGGAAGACAACATTTATTATAAAAAAGGGGAATTGGCAACCAATGCGCAATTGGTGAAGCGGGTGGCACGTATTGCCAAGGAACTGGGGCGTGAGATCGCATCACCGGATGAAGCAAGGCAAATTTTGCATTTAACGAAAAGTAAATTTTATTAATGATCGAGATGATTTCTACCCAATTCCAATATCTAGTGCTATAATGACAAAATGATAAAATACAGGTTTAAAAAGGAGGCTTACATATGCCACTCGTATCAATGAATGCTTTTTTGCCCCAAGCGAAAAAAGAGGGTTTTGCCGTAGGGCAATTCAATATGAATAACCTTGAGTTCGTTCAAGCGATCGCCGCTGCAGCCGCAGAAGAGCGCTCACCCTTTATCTTTGGTGCAAGTGAAGGTGCAATCCGCTATATGGGTTTGGACAATGTCGTCGCCCTTGCCAAAGTAGCCGCCAAAGAATCCGGTGTTCCCGTCGCCCTTCACCTTGACCACGGAAGCAGCTTTGATGTCGTGATGAAGTGTATCCGCGCAGGTTTCTCCTCTGTTATGTTTGATGGTTCCCATTATCCTTTTGAAGAAAATATTCGCCTGACCAAAAAAGTCGTTGAAGCAGCCCATGCTGTCGGCGTCTCTGTCGAAGCCGAACTCGGAACGATCGGCGGGGTGGAAGATGATCTCGAAGTAGCCGAAGAAGATGCTCATCTGGCTAATCCGGAAGAGGCCATCCGCTTCTGGGAAGAAACACGCGTCGATGCCCTGGCGATAGCGGTTGGAACGGCGCACGGGATGTACAAAGGGGAACCGAAAATCCGCTATGACATCATTGAAAAAGTGGCGAGCAGCATCGAGGCGCCGATCGTGCTTCACGGCGGTTCCGGCGTTCCGGACGAATCGATTAAAAAGGCGATTGCCGCCGGCGTAGGCAAGATCAATGTAAACACCGAGAACCAAGTGGCGATGGTGAAAGTCGTCCGTGAACTGTTGGATCAAAATCCGAATATGATTGATCCGCGCAAATATCTGGGTCCTGCCCGTGAAGCGATGAAAGAAGTTGTCAAAGGCAAAATGCGCCTGTTTGGCAGCTCGGGCAGGGCATAAGCTTTTAATTTGGTCGCGGAACGATTTACTGGACCATCCGGGCCTGTGATCGACTTATCAGAGTTTGGAGGAATGGATGATGAAATTTTTCCTGGATACCGCGATTGTTGACGAGATCCGCGAAGTGAATGAATGGGGCCTTTTGGCGGGCGTGACCACGAACCCAAGTTTGGTTGCCAAATCAGGGCGCGTCTTTGAAGAAGTCCTCAAGGAAATTCTCGGCATTGTTGACGGCCCGGTAAGCGCCGAGGTGATCAGCCGCGAGGCGCGAGGCATGATTGAAGAGGGAGAACGCTTGGCTCAGTTGTCGGAAAATGTGACGATTAAAATTCCGATGACGACCGAAGGGTTAAAAGCGGTTCACCACTTTGCCAAAAAAGGAATCAAAACCAATGTAACCTTGATCTTTTCCGCGAACCAGGCGCTAATGGCTGCCAGGGCCGGGGCTACTTTTGTCAGCCCGTTTGTCGGGCGCCTGGATGATATCGGACAGGACGGGTTGGAACTGATTCAGGACGTTGCAGAGATCTTTGGAATCCATGGCATTGACACGGAGATCATTGCCGCCAGCATCCGCCACCCGATGCATGTGATACAAGCCGCCCTGAGCGGAGCACACATTGCAACCGTCCCGTTTAAAGTGATCGAGCAAATCGTGCATCATCCGTTGACCGACCAAGGAATTGAAAAATTTGAAGCCGATTGGAAAAAAGCGACGAAAGCGTAACTTTTTTTAACTGGCGGCAGGCGATCAATCCTGTCGCCAGTTTTCCCCTTCCTTTTTTTCCAACATGGCCTTTTATTTTTATACGGGATCCTTCTGATGAAAAGGATTTCCGGCGTCAGAGGCGAAATAACCTTGACGGGGGATGTTTTCGCCCGACCGAATCCTCTCGCTTTTCCCCACACCCGTAATTACTGCCGCCACTTGCCAAATTGTCCCGGCCGATCCGCTTTCATCATGCCACTTTTCCCTGTGCCGTTCCCGCACCGGTTAAATAGGATGTAACATAATCATAAATATGTTACTCTATTTTTGGTAATGTGATACCATGAAGCGAAAGTATAAAAGGCTACGGGAGGTAGGTTAAAGTGGAAAGAAGCTTGACGATGGAAATCGTTCGCGTGACAGAAGCGGCGGCGATTGCTTCGGCTCGCTGGATGGGATTTGGCAAAAAAGACGAGGCGGACAGTGCCGCAACGGAAGCGATGCGTACCGTTTTTGACACAATTCCGATGCGTGGAACCGTGGTGATCGGAGAAGGCGAAATGGATGAGGCGCCGATGCTTTATATCGGGGAACGGTTGGGGCTGGGTTATTTGCCGGAGGTGGACGTGGCCGTTGATCCGCTTGAAGGAACCAATATCGTGGCCAAAGGTTTGTGGAACGCGATTTCTGTGGTTGCCGTAGCCAATCGCGGCTGTCTGCTTCATGCTCCCGATATGTACATGGATAAAATCGCGGTTGGACCCAAAGCGGTGGGCAAGGTGGACATTGACGCCCCGGTGGAGGATAATTTGAAGGCGGTTGCTAAAGCGTCAGGAAAAGATATCGAGGATCTGGTCGCGGTTGTGCTGGATCGTCCCCGCCATGCAAAATTGATTGAGGAGATTCGCAAAGCAGGGGCAAGGATAAAACTGATTCCTGACGGGGATGTGGCTGCAGCGATCCATACGGCTTTCCCCGACACGGGCGTTGATATTTTGTTTGGTTCCGGCGGTGCACCGGAAGGAGTTTTGGCCGCGGTGGCGCTGAAATGCCTGGGAGGAGAAATCCAGGGACGCCTGCTTCCGGAAGATGAGGAGCAGTTCAACCGGTGCGTCAGCATGGGATTGAAAGATCCGAATAAAGTATTGCGCATGGAGGATCTTGTCAAGGGAGATGACGCGATTTTTGCGGCCACGGGAGTGACCGACGGGGAACTCTTGAAAGGGGTTCGCTATCAGGGGAATCTGGCAAAAACCCATTCTGTCGTCATGCGGGCCAAAACGGGAACGGTTCGGTTTATGGAAGGAACACACCGTCTTGAGAAAAAACCGAATCTTATTCTATAATTGAGCCCTCCCCCTGTTTTGGGAGGGGACTATTTTACAAGAATCGAGTGGTGATGCAATCCATGGAGGAGCTCACGCTGAGCGAGCTGGAAAACCGCCGGTTGGTTGATTTGTACAAACTGGCGAAAGAATATCAGATTCCTTATTACTCGCAGATGAAAAAGAAAGAACTGATTTTTGCCATTTTAAAAGCAAAAGCCGAACGCGACGGCCTGATGTTTATGGAAGGCGTTCTCGATGTTCTGCCGGAAGGCTACGGTTTTTTGCGCCCGATTAACTTTCTCCCTTCCTCAGAGGATATCTACATCTCTGCCTCGCAGATTCGCCGTTTCGATTTGCGGACCGGTGACCTGGTCTCCGGTAAAGTAAGGCCGCCCAAAGAAAATGAGCGCTACTTCGGATTGCTCCACGTGGAAGCTGTAAATGGGGAAGATCCCAACGTAGCGGCGGAACGGCTTCATTTTGCAGCACTCACACCGCTTTATCCGCAAGAGCGCCTCATCTTGGAAACGACTCCGGAACGGATTTCCACCCGGATGATGGATTTGATCGCCCCGGTCGGATTGGGGCAGCGCGGCTTGATTGTAGCCCAGCCAAAAGCGGGGAAAACGATGCTTTTAAAGGAAATTGCCAACAGCATCACGAAGAATTATCCCCAAATCGAACTGTTTGTGCTTCTGATCGATGAACGTCCCGAAGAAGTGACCGACATGCAGCGGTCAGTCGATGCGGAAGTGGTCAGTTCCACTTTTGATGAATTGCCGGAAAATCACATTAAGGTGGCGGAACTGGTGCTGGAACGGGCGCAAAGGCTGGTGGAGCACAAAAAAGATGTCGTGATCCTGCTCGACAGTATCACCCGTTTGGCTCGTGCTTACAACCTGGTCATCCCTCCGAGCGGACGCACCTTATCCGGCGGGATTGATCCGGCGGCTCTTCACCGTCCAAAACGCTTTTTCGGTGCTGCCCGCAATGTGGAAGAAGGCGGAAGCTTGACCATTTTGGCCACAGCTTTGGTGGATACGGGATCGCGCATGGACGATGTGATCTACGAGGAGTTTAAAGGAACGGGAAATCTGGAATTGCATCTTGACCGGAAACTGGCCGAACGCAGAGTTTTTCCGGCGATCGACATTCGCCGTTCCGGTACCCGCCGCGAAGAGCTTCTGCTTAGCAAAGGCGAATTGGAAAAGCTTTGGCAACTGCGCAAATCGATCAACGATTCTCCTGAATATGCGGAAGCGCTGATCAAAAAACTCAAAAAAACAAAAACGAATGAAGAGTTTCTCGCTTCGCTGGAACCGAAATCTCTCCGACCGACCACATCTGTTTCCTGAACTGTCATATCACTCAATTTTCCCGCATAAGGATGATACCGGGTTGATTACCCAAATTTCATCTTTATGAGGTGCTGACATGTCTTCCAAACGTGCCTTGTTGGCTTCTTCCCTCGCCATCTCCACAACCGCTTCCTGGGTGGTGGGAAACGATCAGCATCCGGCTTTTGCTGAGGATCACTTGGCTGGAATGGATGCGGACCCCGACCAGGAACATATTGCGCAAGAAGCAGTCATTCAGTATTTAAACCCGATTTCGCAAGTAGCGGAGGGGAACCTGGCCGCCACAGTGGAGACAAAACCACTCACATACCAAGTGAAAAATGGGGATACCTTGTCCTCGATCGGCCGTTTTTTCGGAATGCCCTATGAGGATCTGGCCCGATTTAACCGCTTGGAAAATCCCGACTTTCTGGAAGAGGGGCAACAGCTGAATATTCCGCTGGTTCGCAAATGGGTACGTCTGAAGTTTGGCGATACGGCAGAGCGGTTGGCCCGGGAGTACAAAACGACGAAAGAGCTGCTTCTCCATCTCAATCCCGATTTGGATAAAGCGACGTATGCAGGTCAATTGGTGGCTGTGCCGCAAAAGGTGGAGATTCCCAAACAATCGTCTCCGGTCCCTGTGGAGAAAGAGAACCGGAAAAACCAAATGAAACTGGTGAAAGGCTCGGTTGTTCCCTTTCAGGGGTCTTATGTGTTCCGGTGGCCGATCACCGGGCAAATCACCAGCAATTTTGGCTGGCGCCATGGCCGGATGCACAAAGGGATAGATATTTGGAATGCGGCCAAGTCACAGACGGAAATCCATGCAGCGCTCGGAGGAACCGTCGTTCGCGCAGGTTACGCCGGTACTTACGGAAATCTGGTTGTCATCGATCACGGAGGTGGTTGGGTCACCTACTATGCGCATTTAAGCCGTATTATGGTGAGCAAGGGGGAAAAGGTCTCCACCGGGCAACAACTCGGATACATGGGGCAGACCGGAAGAGCGACGGGTTATCATCTTCATTTTGAAGTTCGCAAAAATGGCAAGGCTATCAATCCACTCCTTGTTTTGAAATAATCGATTGATTATTCCATATTGATTATCCCGAAAAATTATTAACCGATTCTGATCCGGATCCCGGCAGGCAGACGCCCGTCGCCTCCCGGCTGGGATGGCTGGGATGTCCGCTTTTGCCGTGGATCAGGCGTATTTTCCTGTTTAGCCGGACAAGGTGGTGGCTTTTGCCATGGGCGGCCACCTTGCGATGCTCTGTTAAACATGCTATAATACTCCAGTGATTCGAATAGATCGATTTTGTTTTTTACAGGCCAGGAAAAGAGGTGAGAATCATGAAAGCAGGAATTCATCCGGCATACAAATTGGTTACTGTCACCTGTGCGTGTGGAAATACATTTGAAACCGGATCGACCGTGGAAAACTTGCGCGTGGACATCTGTTCCGAATGCCATCCGTTCTACACCGGCAAACAAAAAACAGTGAATGCGGGCGGTCGTGTCGATCGTTTCAAAAAGAAATACAACCTCAAATAAGCAGTTTGACACTGAAGAGTCTCCAGGCAAGCGACCGTATTGGCCTTGCCTTTTATTTTTATCGTGAATTGTTATCTTTTGGCGCTAAATGTAAAAAGTACTCATACTTTCTTCTTTGCTCTGTGATAAAATAGTTACGGTTTGGATTGTCGGGATCGCATCCAGTTTCTGAAACGCTGGGTGCTTTTTTTACGGGTAAAACTGCATAGGGAGGAACATCAATGACAGACAGAATTATTGGCAGGGAGCGGGAAGGCTGGATTGAAGTGATTTGCGGGGGAATGTTTTCCGGGAAGAGCGAAGAGCTGATTCGCCGCATCCGCCGTGCCAAAATCGCCCGGTTAAACGTACAGGCGTTTAAGCCGGCCATTGATGACCGTTACCATAGCGACGCGATTGCTTCTCACAATGGTCTGATCGCCGATGCGCGGCCGGTGTCCAAAGCGGAAGAGATTCTCTCATGCCTTGCGGAGAATACCGATGTCGTCGCGATTGACGAAGTGCAGTTCTTTGATGATGCCATTGTGGAAATCTGCCAACAATTGGCTGATCGCGGAATCAGGGTGATTCTGGCCGGACTGGACCAGGATTTTCGCGGAAAGCCGTTTGGACCGACGCCTGTGTTGCTTGCCGTTGCCGAATATGTGACCAAATTGCAGGCGATTTGCGTAAAATGCGGAGCTCCTGCCAGCCGTACACAACGTTTGATCGACGGCCTTCCGGCTGCAGATGACGAGCCGGTCATCCAGGTGGGGGCGCTGGAGCAATATGAGGCGCGATGCCGCCATTGCCATGAGTTGATTTCCCATCAATAAACGGAGTGGACCGCCTTACATAAAAAATCTCAACCGGGCCTGAAGAAAGCCAGTGCGGTTGAGATTTTTTTCTGTGGAAGTGCAGCAGGCCCGGGCAGCCGGGCGCATCCTTGCCCCCTGCGTTTCCAATCGTCACTGAGGGGGGAAGCTTTTTCTTCTGAATTCACTTTAAGCTGAGGATGCCCAGGCTGATATTGTACGTGGCATGAATGATCATGCAGACGGTTGTATTGTAGCGGTAACGCACCAGGCTCAGGACGAGAGCCAATAGGAAAACAACCAGAGTTGCCGCGCTGATGCCGTAATTGGCATGAACCAGTGCGAATAGGATGCTGGTATAAACGAGGCCGAACCGCGGCAAGAGGGCGCCGCGGAAGATGATCTCTTCCCCCAAGGCGGCTGCCAGTCCGAGTGTCAGAATCCCGGGAATGGACGTAAACAGCGGTCCGAGCAACTTATTGGTCAAATCCTCCACGTGGGGATCACCCATCCATCCCTGTGTATAAGCGAGGTTTTCCACCAGATTGGAGATTACCATCATCACCAGCCCGATCGCCAGTCCAATCAACAATTCCCGGGTCGTGATCTTTTTCAGGCCAAGCCGGTCCAGCGTTTGGCTGAGCGTGCGCCGGCTGAGCCAGCCCACCCCGATCAATCCCAGAAAGGCGAGCAGGATATCCTGAGACCAGAGCATGGCGAGAACACCGGAAGACGACTGCGGCTGGCTGGTCTTGCTGAGTGTGTCCAGCCCGACTCCCAATGTGACGATCATTTGCATGAATACGAGCATGCTCATGGACAGGGAAAAGGAATGGATGCGATTATCGGCATCGATTGGAAGGAGCCGGGAGACCCAGCGGCGCATTACAGGGATAAAAATCAATAAGCCGAGGAGGGACGGCAGCCAAAGGCCCAGTCCGATCAGTTGCATTTTCCGGATCAGGTCGCCAGAAGGGACTTGGCCCAGCAGTTCTAAATAGGAGTCCCCGCGCAAATGGATCATCAAACCGATCAAAAAGCTGGCAGCATAGCCAAATCCGATGAGGAGATAGCCGATCAGCGCGATTTCCCGGCCTGATTTCGGCTGGAGCGGGGTTCGTTTCTTCTCTGAGAGATTGATCACATAAAACAGAGCGATAATGGGGCCGAAAGTATAAAGGTTGTTCAGCACATTATTGATTACCTCAGTCATATGATGGCTCCTTATGCTGGGAAATGTCGAGTTTTTCTTCCATCATAACATTATTATAAGGAGAATACCTCCCTTTCTTCCAAAGAACTTCAATCTTGTGGTAAAATCAAATGACGTGAGCAAAACGTTCGGAGGAAAGGACTTTCCCTTCAAATAAATTGTCAGCCGAAGCCGGAAGAAGAACTCCGGCAGCGAAAAATGGGAGTGAGCAAAAGTGTTAGATCGTTTGGAGGCGATTCACAAACGGTATGAAGAGCTGAGTCAGTTGCTCTGCGATCCCGAAGTGATCGGCGATGCCAAAAAGCTGCGGGAATATTCCAAGGAGCAGGCCGGATTGGAAGAGCAAAATCAGGCTTATCTGGAGTATAAGCAAGTGGTGGAACAACTGGAAGACGCCAAAACGATGCTGGAAGAAAAACTGGACGATGAAATGCGCGACCTGGTAAAAATGGAGATTGAGGAGCTTTCCGAGCGCAAGGAAGCATTGGAAGAGCGCATTCGCATCCTTCTTTTGCCCAAAGACCCCAATGATGAAAAGAACGTCATTGTGGAGATTCGCGGCGCGGCCGGAGGGGATGAGGCGGCTTTGTTCGCGGCCGATTTGTACCGCATGTATACGCGTTATGCCGAGCGGCAGGGCTGGAAAGTGGAAGTGCTGGAAGCCAGTTCAACCGGCCTTGGCGGGTTCAAGGAAGTGGTTTTCTCCATTCAGGGGCGCGGTGCATACAGCCGGCTGAAGTATGAAAGCGGGGCCCATCGCGTGCAGAGGGTGCCGGAAACCGAGTCGGGTGGAAGGATTCATACCTCGACGGCGACCGTAGCTGTCCTGCCGGAAGCGGAGGAAGTGGAAGTGGAGATCAATGAAAAAGATCTCCGCATCGACACTTTTTGCTCCAGCGGACCGGGCGGACAGAGTGTGAACACGACAAAATCCGCCGTTCGGGTTACGCATATTCCGACCGGAATCGTGGTATCCTGTCAAGATGAAAAATCGCAAAACAGCAACAAAGAGAAAGCGTTGCGGGTGTTGCGTGCACGCTTGTTTGACCTCAAGCAAAAAGAGGAGATGGAAAAGCTGGCGAGCGCACGCAAATCTGCGGTGGGTACCGGTGACCGCAGTGAGCGGATTCGTACGTATAACTTCCCGCAAAGCCGGGTGACCGATCACCGCATCGGTCTGACGCTTCATAAGCTGGATCTGGTTCTGGATGGGGATCTGCAAGAAATTATCGATGCATTGATTCTTCACGAACAGACAGCACTCCTGGAAAAGGCGGGAGTCGATTAAACATCCGGCCTTGTGAAGGGAAAGGGGCAAAAAACTGATGGGCATGAATGTTCGGGAAGCCTTCCAGCGGGCTTCCTCTTTTTTGCGGGGAGCGGGGGTTGAGTCCCCGGAGTTTGAAGCGGAACTCCTTTTGCGGCGTTTTCTTGGGGTGGATCGTGCCCGTTTCTTTCTGCTTTTCCGCGACCCGTGGCAAGAGGAGTGGACCGCTCCGTTCCAAAATTGGCTGAACCGGCGGGCTGCCGGAGAGCCGCTGCAATATATCATCGGGGATCAAGAGTTTTACGGGCGGCTGTTTCAGGTAAATCCCTCGGTTTTAATCCCCAGGCCCGAGACGGAAGGATTGGTGGAAACCGTACTGGAAGAGGCGGAGCGTTTCTTGGGGAAGCGGGCTCTGCATGTCGTCGATGTGGGAACGGGGAGCGGGGCGATCGCCATCACCCTGGCCTTGGAAAAGCCGGAATGGCAGGTGACAGCCATTGATCTTTCATCGGAGGCGTTGGCCACTGCCAAAGACAATGCGCACCGCCATGGGGTTAAGGAGAAAATCACGTGGATTCACGGCAGTTACTTGACTCCCCTGCTTCCTGATCTGCCGACGATTGACGTTCTCGTTTCCAATCCGCCGTACATTCCTTCCGCCGTGATCCCCGCTTTGGAAAAACAGGTGCAGGCGTTTGAGCCGCGCCTTGCCCTGGATGGCGGTGAGGATGGATTGGAGCCTTACCGCGTTCTTACGGAGCAATTTGGAAAGTGGAGCGGCAAGCGGTTGGTTTGTTTTGAGATCGGCGCGGATCAGGGCGGCGAAGTGGCCGGATTGGTGAAAAAGATTTCCGGAGCCGAGCGGGTGGAAATAAGACAAGACTTGGCCGGCCGGGATCGGGTGGTAATCGGATTCATCAGCGGCTAAGTGAATTTTTTGAAAAAATGAGATTAAATTGTGCCCTCCTTGTCCATACTTTGGATAGGAACAAGGAGGGCATGAACGATGCGAAAATGGACTCATATTTTCATGTTATTTTCAGCGGTTTTTGCTTGGGTTTTTGCCTATGTGGCTGAAGGGTCCGGCCAGTTGGAATGGAACAGCCGGCCGGAAGCGGGAGCCGTTTCGCCTTCGGCTCCGGAAATCCCAAAACAAGCGATTCGCCTGCGGATTTTGGCCAACAGCGACAGCGTCGGTGACCAATGGTTAAAACGCCGGGTGCGCGATGCGATTGTGCGGGAGATCGGGACGTGGGCGCTGAAACCGAAAAACATCGAAGAAGCGCGCCGGGCGATTCGTGAGCGTTTGCCGCTCTTGCGCCGGATTGCCGAACAGACGGTGCATCATTACGGTTATTCCTATCCGGTAAAAGTCGACTTTGGCCAGGTTCCCTTCCCGACGAAATTGTACGGAAACAAAATTTATCCGGCCGGAAATTATGAAGCATTGCGGATTACCATCGGAAAAGGGCTGGGGAGCAACTGGTGGTGCGTCCTGTTTCCGCCGCTCTGTTTTATCGACATGTCCAACGGGGATGCGATCGACGGCAAGGAAACCACACAAACGCTGTCTGCCTCTGCCGCACAGGATGTTTATGTGGAAATGAACGGGCAGGCGCGGGAAAAGTCATCGGCTGAAGGAAAATTGCAGGTTCGTTTTTTGCTGCTGGATCAGCTGGCCAAATGGTGGCATTGGTGAGCGGGGGATGAACAGCCGGCGGTTCTAGAAATCCGCTTCCTGTCATACCGCTATAGTAGGACAAGCGGAACAGGAGGAAACGGATATGTTTGTGATTCGCCGGGCGGGAGAACACGATCTTTTTCGCATTCGCCGGTTGATTAAAGATGCGGGGTTGAATGATAAGGGGATTGAAAGTAATCTGCTCCATTTTTTTGTCGTGGAAACGGCAAGTGATCAGGGAGAGTCCCCGCAGATGGTGGGCGTTGTCGGCATGGAAGTGCATGGTTCGATCGGGTTGCTTCGGTCGTTTGTGCTGGAGAGGGCTTCCTGGATTGGCAAAGTGGGGATCAAGATGATGGAGATTTTGCTCGCTTACGCGAAAAAGCTGGGATTGACGCACGTTTATCTGCTGGCCGGGGCTTCCACTTCTTTTTTCTCCGAACTCGGCTTTGTCGAAGTCGCGTTTGCCGACCTGCCCGAGGTGCTGAAGGAATCCGAACATTTTGAGCGCTCGCTTTATAAAGGGACGCCGATGGTTTATACCCGGTTTTCCGGGGATCAGTCGTAAACCGGCTCCGGCTCGGCGACCGGATTGTGGTATGATAGTTGAACAACAGAACGGGGCAAAGGGTAAAGGGGAATCAAAAGTGAATCACAAAGAAACAGAATGGGCCCGTGTGGATGGATCATTAACAGTTGAAGCGCTAAGGCAAACAAGGGAAATCCGGGAAGGAGCAAGGATCCTTCGCGAGGGAGGGCTTGTCGCGTTTCCGACGGAGACGGTGTATGGATTGGGAGCAGCAGCCACGCTCAAATCGGCCGTAAACGGCATTTTTTCGGCCAAAGGGCGCCCTTCTGACAACCCCTTGATCGTTCATGTCGGGGAGAAGAACCAGGTCAGCCTTGTGGCCAAAGAGGTATCGCCGTTGGCTCAGTCCCTGATTGACCGTTTTTGGCCGGGGCCGCTGACCATCGTCGTGCCTCACCGGGGAAATCTGGCTGAAAATGTGACGGCGGGCTTAAGTACCGTCGGCATTCGCATGCCTGATCATCCGACGGCGCTCGCCCTGTTGCAGGAGACAGGGCTGCCGGTCGCGGCTCCCAGCGCCAACCGTTCGGGACGTCCGAGCCCGACTGAGGCCCGGCATGTGTTTGAAGATCTGGCAGGGAGAATCGATCTGATTCTGGACGGCGGCCCGACCGGGGTCGGAGTGGAATCGACCGTCGTCGACGTTAGCACGGAAGTCCCGGTCTTGTTGCGACCTGGCGGGATTACCTTGGAACAGCTGACAGAGGCGGTTGGCCGGGTCGAGGTGGATCCCGGACTCCGTTCCAAAGACGAAGTGCCGCGCGCTCCGGGGATGAAGTACCGCCATTATGCACCAAGGGGGCAAATGTGGCTGATCCGCGGGGAGCTTTTGCCGATGCACGGAAAAATGAGGAAGTTGGCGCAGGAATATCAATCACAAGGCAAAAGGGTCGGGATTTTGACGACGGAGGAATATCGCCGCGATTTTTCTGCCGATGTTGTGATTGCCTGCGGCCGGCGGGAAAACCCGGCCAGTGTCGCGCGGAATCTGTATCATGCCTTGCGGGAATTTGATGATCGCGGAGTCGAAGTGATTTTGGCCGAGGCTTTCCCGGAGCATGGGCTTTATCATTCCGTCATGAACCGCCTTCTGAAAGCAGCCGGCGGAAATGTGCTCGATGTGGGAAGCACGGTTAAACCGGATTCCGGACGGATTTGACCAGTGAGGGATCTTGCGGTTGCTTTCGGTCCGGTGTTCATATCTTTGTGTGCGGGATCACGAACCAAGTGCTCTTTGGGGCATTTGGTTCTTTTTTGTGTCTGCCCGGCATACGATGTGACAAGCAGGACCTCGGGACAGGGGAGGAAAAGGAATGGATCTTTCGATGGCGCAATGGGGGCAGATCTTGACATTAACCATGATTGCGGTTGCTCTGGGGATGGACGCTTTTTCACTCGGGGTCGGTCTCGGCATGAGGCGTTTATCATTCTGGCAGATGACGTCACTAAGCCTGTCCATTGGTCTTTTCCATGTAATAATGCCCCTGTTGGGCATGATGATGGGACAATTTCTGGGAACCGTGATGAAGGGCATCGCCGTGGTTGTAGGAGGCGGAATGCTTTGTTTTTTGGGACTGAACATGCTGATGAATGTGATTCGCCGGGAAAAAGAAACCCGGATTTATATTCAGTCCTTGATCAACATATTTTTGTTGTCGCTCAGTGTCAGTGTTGATTCGCTGTCGGCCGGACTCAGTCTCGGCTTGTTTCATTCCGATCTGCTGCTGACCTGTTTGATGTTTGGCTCTGCCGGGTTTGCGATGTCCGGCGGCGGGCTGATGCTCGGACGGTTTATCGGGAACTGGGTGGGAGGATACGGTGAATTATTTGGAGGAATCATTTTAATTATCTTGGGCAGTAAATTTATATTTTAAATTTTCGTGCATCGTCGCAGGCATGGTTTTTGTTGCCCCTGATCCTCCCTTTCAGTAAAGTAGAAAATAGGAGACAAATTCCAGTCATCGCAAAAAAAGGACCGGCAAATTCGGCCTTTTCTCAAGCGGATTATTCTTGAATTGGACAAAGATACGTATAGCATCCATCTGTTCAACTGATACTGAAGAACAGATGAAATGGGGTGAACGGAATGAAGAAGATCCTTTTCGTTTGCACGGGGAACACCTGCCGGAGCCCGATGGCCGAAGCGCTTTTGAAAAAAATTGCGCAAGAGGCCGGGATCGAAGTGGAGGTCAAATCGGCCGGCGTTTCGGCGATGGAAGGTTCGCTGGCAGCCGAACAGGCATCTCAGGTTCTGATGGAGCGGGGAATTGAACATTCCCATCGGTCGCAGATGCTGAGCCCGGAATTGGTGCGCTGGGCAGATCTCATCCTGACGATGACCGCCCGGCACAAATTTGATATTCAATATAATTATCCGGAGAGTGTCGATAAGATTTATACCTTGAAAGAATATGCGAATCAAAATACGAAGGTCATGGAATTGTATCAGCAATTGGATCGTATCTATGTGGAAATGGAAAACAAACGAGTTGAGATCCGTGCCCGCTATTCCCTGACACCGGACAAGCCTTGGCCCAAAGAAGCGGAAGAGGCCTGGCGAAAAGAGATTGTACCGCTGCGAAAGCGGGAACAGGAGCTGCTGATTCTCCTGGAGCAAAAGAGGGACAACGTCGATGTGAGCGACCCGTTTGGCGGTTCCGTCGATGTTTATCGTCAGTGTGCCGACGAATTGGAACGAGAAATTCGTAAAATCGTTGCCAAGTGGAATCGCTCTTCCGATGCCCGCTGATGTGTGGTTAACTAATAGAGGGAAGCCTGAGGAGATTTGGAAGGGGAGTCGGGCACCCCGGCCGGCAACAGGAACGCGGCAGGGCCTGACGCCCGCACTGCGACTCAGTCATAGAAAAAGGGAGGAGAGAAACAGATGCGCATTATACTCGGTTCCGATCATGGCGGGCTGCGCCTGAAAAAAGAGATCAAAGAGCTGTTGACCGAACTGGACATCGCCTATGAAGATGTGGGATGTGATTGTGAAGAATCCGTCGATTACCCCGATTATGCCTACCCGGTCGCCAAAAAAGTGGCTGAAGGGGAATTTGATCTCGGCATTTTGATCTGTGGCACGGGAATCGGGATGTCAATTGCCGCAAACAAGGTTAAGGGAATCCGCTGTGCTGTTGTTACCGATGAATTTTCGGCAAGAATGGCGCGGGAACACAATAATGCCAATATCCTGGCACTCGGAGAACGCGTGGTTGGCCCTGATCTGGCCAAATCGATCGTGCGCGCCTGGCTTGGTGCAGAGTTCCAGGGAAACCGCCATGCCCGGCGCCTGGAAAAAATCAGCCAACTGGAAGGAAGTCTTTCTTGATGGAATTCGCTTCACTGAAAAACGAGGTAAAGGAGATTTTGCACGACTTGCTGGAAGCCATGCCCCTGACTGAACGGCATCTGGTGGTGTTCGGTGTGAGCACGAGTGAAGTGGCAGGCAAGCGGATCGGTACGGAAGGAAGCACGGAAATCGCTGCCCGGATCTTTGCCGGCATTCGCGAAGTTCAGGCGGAATCCGGTTTTCAGCTCGCCTTCCAATGCTGTGAGCATCTGAATCGTGCCCTGGTGGTGGAGCAGGAGACCGCAGAGCGATTTTCGCTGCCCGAAGTGACGGTCATCCCTGTTCCCCATGCCGGGGGAGCGATGGCATCCTACGCCTTTCGCCATTTGGAGCATCCTGTTTTGGTGGAAAAAATTCAGGCGGATGCCGGTGTCGATATCGGGGATACGCTGATCGGAATGCACCTGAAACCGGTTGCGGTTCCCGTTCGTCCCCGCTTGAAAAAGGTGGGGCAGGCACACGTCACCATGGCGAAAACCAGGCCCAAACTGATCGGCGGGGCCAGGGCTGTCTATTTGTTGGAAGCTGAAGAGGAAGGTTCCGCAAAGTAACCCGGGTTTGTTAGAATAGAGGAAATGGTCTCAATGGGGGGAGCAGTCGATGGAACATTTACGTAAAAGAGATCCGCAAGTGGCTGAGGCAATCAGACAGGAGCTGGGGCGTCAACGGAATAAAATCGAATTGATCGCTTCAGAAAATTTCGTGTCCGAAGCGGTCATGGAAGCGATGGGAACCGTGATGACCAACAAGTATGCGGAAGGTTATCCGGGTAAACGCTATTACGGCGGATGCGAGTATGTGGATGTGGTGGAAGAGCTGGCACGCCAGCGGGCTAAGGAACTTTTTGGTGCCGAGCATGCCAATGTGCAGCCGCATTCCGGCGCTCAAGCCAATATGGCAGTTTATTTTTCCGTGCTTGAACCGGGAGATACCGTTTTGGGGATGAACCTGGCGCACGGCGGTCATCTGACGCATGGAAGCCCTGTCAACTTTTCGGGCAAAATGTATCGTTTTGTCGCGTATGGAGTCGATGATCAAACTCACCTGATCGACTATGATAAAGTTCGCCAGCTGGCACTTGAGCATAAGCCGAAACTGATCGTTGCCGGTGCCAGTGCTTATCCCCGTGTAATCGATTTTGCCCGGTTCAGGGAAATTGCCGACGAAGTGGGCGCTTACCTGATGGTGGACATGGCTCACATCGCCGGATTGGTGGCCACGGGAGACCATCCGAATCCGGTGCCCTACTCCGACTTTGTTACGACCACGACACACAAAACACTGAGAGGCCCCCGCGGCGGAATGATTTTGTGTCAGGAAAAATACGCAAAGTTGATCGATAAAACGATTTTCCCCGGCGTGCAGGGCGGACCGTTGATGCACGTGATTGCCGCAAAGGCGGTTGCATTGGGAGAAGCGCTTACAGATGAGTTTAAAACGTATTCCAAAAATATCATCAATAATGCGCGGCGGTTGGCGGATTCCTTGAAACAACAAGGATTCAACCTGGTTTCGGGGGGAACGGACAACCATTTGATCCTCATTGATGTCCGCAACTTGGGCCTGACCGGGAAAACGGCGGAACATCTGTTGGATGAAGTCGGCATCACCACCAACAAAAATACGATTCCCAACGATCCGGAAAGCCCGTTTGTCACCAGCGGAATCCGCATCGGTACCGCTGCAGTTACCTCACGTGGCATGGATTTGCCGGCCATGGAGGAAATCGCCGGCATCATGGCTCTTACCTTGAAAAATCCGGAAGACGGGGCTGCGCATGAGGAAGCGCGCCAGCGTGTGGCCCGCTTGACGGAAAAATATCCGCTTTATCCGGACTTGCGAATTTAACTTTTCATCCGGCCTGAGGGATCACCGCAGGAAATGGAAGGCGTCAGCAAGAACAGCAGATGCCTTCTGTTTCCTGTTTTTTTGTGCGGTGCATTTGCGGTGCTTCGTGTCCCCCCTGATCGTTCAATTTTTCCCGGGTTCATCCCAGGATTGCGCCGAAATGATATGAATGTCTTTTGGGCCGGTGAAATGCGTTTTTCCTGTTTTTACACCCGGCAGAAAAAATATACCAACCTTTGGCAATGATAAATAAGGGAAATGCTTGAGGGACGACAGGGAATATGGTTAGATATCATAGGGACAAAAATAATTGTCATCTGATGACAAAGAAAGTGGGGAACCGAACGTGAGCAATGTCTATGTATTCGACCATCCGTTGATCCAGCACAAACTGACCTTTATCCGTGACAAACATACGGGAACGAAAGAATTCCGTGAGCTGGTTGATGAAGTGGCCGCCTTGATGGCCTATGAAATTACCCGCGATATGCCGCTCAGAGAGGTGGAGGTCGAAACACCGGTCACCACGGCGAAGTGCAAGGTTCTGGCCGGGAAAAAGCTGGGCCTTGTGCCGATTTTGCGGGCCGGGCTCGGGATGGTAGACGGGATTTTGAAATTGATTCCCGCAGCCAAAGTGGGCCATATCGGGCTCTACCGCGACCCTGAAACACTAAAACCGGTGCTCTATTATTCCAAGATGCCGTCCGATATCGGCGAACGGGATCTGATTGTGATCGATCCGATGCTGGCAACAGGAGGTTCCGCTTCGGAAGCGATCCGTGCCCTGAAGGAAATGGGGGCGAAAAATATCAAGCTGATGTGCCTGATCGCCGCACCGGAAGGGATTGAGCGCGTGCAGGCAGATCATCATGATGTCGACATTTATGTCGCGGCGGTGGATGAGGGTCTCAATGAAAAAAGTTATATCGTACCCGGGCTCGGTGATGCAGGAGATCGGCTTTTTGGTACGAAGTAAATTTATATAAAAGGCTGCCGGCATGATGGATCGCGAGGAGGCGGACAGCGGGGACTGGTTAGAAAACGAACTGGATTTGTAAAATTAAAACGGGCACTTCCTTGAAACAACAAGGATTTTCAAGGGGAGACCAAACGATTTGCCGCAAATGTGACAATTTGTTCAAAACTCTTTTCGGGAAAGCGTTGACAACACCGTTGACCCTTCGTTACTATAGGCAGGGGGAAGGACAGTTCCTGATGCCAATCATGATTAAAATTTTATTCCGAGGCGGTCTTCTTTCCCTAAATGTTAAAGGTCCAACGGGGGATCTCATGAATAACACTGGAAATCCTTGGCGGATTGTTGGAATGATTGGTTCTGCAGGAATGGAAATCATCTTCCTCACAATCGGTGGGGCTTGGTTGGGAAACAAGCTGGATGCCGTTTGGGGAACCAAACCATTCATGCTGCTCGCGGGAGTACTGCTCGGATTGGTGTTTGGTTTTATCAGTTCATTTTTCACCATTAAAGCAATGACAAAGGAATGACTCCTCATGGATCCCATAACAACCATTCGTCGTCGAGTGGTGTTCCTCACTATTGTATTCCTTGCTATTTTAATGATCATCTGGTTTTTTACCCCGCAGAAGAGATTAGTCGCCGGTTTTTTTCTCGGTCTTTGTGTAAGTTTGTACAATATTCTGTACATGTCGCGCAAAGTGCGCATCGCCGGTGAGCGAGCCATCCTCACCGGAAGCACCAGAAACCGGGGAACCGGCATGGTCAATCGCTATCTCATGGTTGCCCTCGCGATCATCATCGCCATTGAATATCCGGGATGGTTTGATGTTCGGGCCGTTCCGTTCGGGCTGCCAATTTGCTATATACTCATCATTCTACTTGAGTTTTGGGAAGCAAGGCGTCTCAACCACCAAATCAGAAAGGGGTGAATCTACGGAGAATGGAGAATACTCCCAAGCTTACATTTCACTTGGCAGGACTGCCCATCACTTTTGACGTTACCGTAATGATCGGAACGACCGTCACCTGCGTTGCCGTTTTCCTCATCGCTTGGCTTGCAACGCGGCGCCGTGCCCTCGTGCCTTCCGGCATCCAGAATGTGGTGGAAATGCTCGTGGAGTTTACCCGCGGCCTTGTGCGTTCCAATCTGGATGCGAAAACGAGCGAAAAATTTTATAGTTTTGCCTTTACCCTCTTTTTCTATCTTCTCATTGCGAACCAGCTTGGACTTATGTTTAACATCGTGACGGAATCCGATCACGTCTCGGCAGCATGGTGGAAGTCGCCGACAGCCGATATCAACGGTCCTTTGGCCATGGCATTTGTGATTACCATTGTCGCTCATTTCTTAGGAATCAGAAAATCGCCGAAGAAATACGGAGCCCACTATTTCCAGCCGTTTTGGTGGATGTTTCCGCTGCATCTCATCGATGAGATCGCCAAACCGCTTACGCACGGAATGCGTCTTTGGGCCAATATCTTTGCCGGGGAAGTACTGGTCTTTGTCCTGCTGAAAGCGGCATGGGTCGGTATCCCGCTCAACGTCATCTGGATTGGGTATTCCGTCTTTGTCGGCATCATCCAAGCGTATGTATTCACAATTCTGGCGATGGTTTATATGTCGCAGAAATTGTCTACCGATCATTGATAAAAAGATCGAAAAACTGTCAATAAGAATCAGAGGAGGAAACTGAAATGGATTTGGGTGTAATAGCTGGTGCAATTTTGATGGCTTGCGCTGCCATCGGTGGTGGGATTGGTAACGGTCTGGTATTTGGTCGCTATCTGGAAGGGATTGCCCGTCAACCGGAACTCCGCGGATTGCTGTTCGGGCAAACCTTTATCGGAATCGCGCTGGTCGAAGCGTTGCCGATTATCGCCGTTGCGTTCGGGATCATGAAGTTGCTCGGCATCCTTTAATCGGCTTTTTCTCTGGCGGACGGGGATCCATCATTTTTTTTCCCCGTCCGGTTGCGATTCAAACCAGGCATTTGAAGGTTTTTGCTTTTGAGATAGATTTGGCATGATCGGAAGGGAGTGAATGGGATGCACTATGAAAGTGGGATTCATATCGAGATCGGCACCATTTTGTTTCAATTAGCCGCATTTATTATTTTAATGCTTCTTGTAGGCCGCTTCGCTCTTCGCCCGATGCTGCAGACGATGAAACAGCGCCAGGATCATATTGAAGGCCAGATCAAATCGGCGGAAGAGAGCCGCAAAGAAGCGGAAAAGCTGCTGGAAGAGCAGAAGGCAGAGCTCAGCCGCACCCGCCAGGAGGCGAAAGAGATCATTGAGCGCGCCAAAGCGCAAAGCGAGCGTGAGGCCGAAGAAATCATCAAAGGAGCGCATGAACGGGCAGAACGGATGATTCAGGAGGCGACGGCCGAAATCAAGCGTGAGAAGGAAAAGGCCTTGGCCAGCCTGCGCGAAGAGGTTGGGACGCTCTCCATCCAATTGGCATCCAAGCTGTTGGAGAAAGAATTGGATAAAAAAGGGCAGGCCAAACTGGTCGCAACCTATCTTGAAGAGGTAGGAAGATTACAATGAGTTCAGTTGTAGCGAAACGGTATGCCAAAGCGTTGTTTGAAGTGGCCCTGGAGAAAAATTGCCTTGACCAGGTGGGAACCGACCTGGAGCAGATTGCCCAAACATTTGCCTCCGTACCCGAGCTGAAAACGTGGGTACAGCATCCCACAACTGCCGCGGAACAGAAAAAAGAAGTGTTTGCACGCATTTTTGCAAATCTGAACGAATACACGAAAAACTTTCTCGATCTGTTGGCCGATCGCCGGCGCGAAAGCATTGTGCAGGACGCCTTCGCTGAATACAAGCGCCTGGTGAACGAACACAAAGGAATAGTCGAAGCAGTTGTCACGACTGCGTTTCCGCTTACCGCCACAGACCGCAAAAAACTGGTTGCCGCTTTTGAGCCGATCGTCGGCAAAAAGCTGGATATTACCGAAAAGGTGGATTCTGACATCCTGGGCGGAGTGATTGTGCAAGTGGGAGACCGTTTGTACGACGGCAGCCTGCGTACCAAGTTGAACCGGTTCAGAGAACGATTGAGCGGAAACAGAGTCGGATAGATCAGAGATGGGAAGATTGGGGTGAACGAATATGAGCATTAAGCCGGAAGAGATCAGCTCTCTCATTAAGGAGCAGATCGAAAATTACCGGGCTGAAGTGGAAGTAACCGATGTGGGCACCGTCATCAGTGTGGGGGACGGGATCGCCCGGGTTCATGGCCTGTTGAATGCCATGGCAGGTGAGCTTGTCGAGTTCAGCAACGGCGTGATGGGGATGGTGCTCAACCTTGAAGAGAACCATGCCGGGATCGTTATTTTGGGGCCGTTTGCCGATATTCGTGAAGGAGATCAGGTGAAGCGGACCGGCCGTCTGATGGAAGTGCCGGTAGGTGAGGCGTTACTGGGCCGCGTCGTCAATCCGCTCGGGCAGCCGCTCGACGGAAAAGGACCGATTGAAACGACCGAATTCCGTCCGGTTGAATCTCCTGCACCTGGCGTTATTGACCGGAAATCAGTGCATGAGCCGTTGCAAACCGGGATTAAGTCGATTGACTCGATGGTGCCGATCGGCCGCGGTCAGCGGGAGCTGATCATCGGGGACCGGCAGACCGGGAAGACGACGATTGCCATCGATACGATCATCAACCAAAAAGACCAAAACATGGTCTGTGTCTATGTAGCCATCGGACAAAAGCAATCCACGGTAGCCAATGTCGTTGAAAAGCTGCGTCGTTTCGGGGCGCTTGATTACACGATCGTGGTCGTGGCCAGCGCATCCGATCCTGCACCGCTTCTGTTCCTGGCACCGTATGCGGGTTGTGCGATGGGTGAGTACTTCATGTATAAAGGCGGACACGTTCTGTGCGTTTATGACGACTTGTCCAAGCAGGCGACGGCTTACCGTGAGCTCTCGCTCCTGCTTCGCCGTCCGCCGGGCCGTGAAGCTTACCCGGGGGATGTATTCTACCTGCATTCCCGCCTGTTGGAACGTGCGGCCAAATTGTCCGATGCCCGTGGGGGCGGTTCGTTAACGGCATTGCCATTTATCGAAACGCAAGCCGGGGATATCTCCGCCTATATTCCGACCAACGTCATTTCGATTACCGACGGTCAGATCTTCCTGGAATCGGATTTGTTCTATGCCGGGGTTCGTCCTGCGGTAAGTACCGGTACTTCGGTCTCCCGGGTCGGGGGTTCGGCACAGATCAAGGCGATGAAAAAAGTATCCGGTACCTTGCGTCTTGATTTGTCCCAGTACTTCGATTTGGCGGCATTTGCCCAATTCGGCTCCGACCTCGACAAAGTGACCGCTGCCAAACTGGAGCGCGGTAAGCGGACCATTGAGATTTTGAAACAGGATGAGCATCAGCCGATGCCTGTGGAGAAACAGGTTATTTCCCTCTACTTGGTTACCAAGGGCCACCTCGACGATATCGCGGTTGAAGATGTACGCCGCTTTGAAAGTGAATTCCATGCCCACTTAGACAGTCACCACGAAGAAATCCTCAAGGATATCCGTGAAAAGAAAGAGATGACCAAAGAGACGGAAGAGAAGCTGATCCAGGCGATTGAAACCTTTAAAAAAGGCTTTATCAAATCGGACAAATGACGATCATTGAGACGGCAGGTGCGTCCGGGTTGGAATGAACCGGCCCGGGCCATTGCCGGGTAACGGAAAGGCGGTGAACTGATGGGGCAATCGATGCGTGACATTAAACGGCGGATTCGCTCGTTCGAGAAAACCAGACAGATTACCAAGGCGATGAAAATGGTGGCGGCATCCAAATTGCGCAAGGCTCAGGAACAGGCGGAATCGTCACGGCCTTATGCGGAGAAGATGCATGATGTGATCGTCAATGTCGCCAGGGGAACAAAAGGATATAACCATCCCATGCTCGTTTCCCGCCCGGTGAGAAAGACCGGTTATCTGGTCATCACCTCTGACCGCGGTCTTTGCGGTGGATATAACAGCAATTTGCTCAGAAAGTTGCAGGCGACTTTACATGAGCGCCACCAGAGCCAGGATGAATACGTCATTTTTGTCATCGGCCGCAAAGGCAGAGACTTTCTCAAGCGACGCGGGCTCCCGGTAATCGGTGAAGTGACCGGGTTATCTGATTCACCGAAGTTTGCCGATGTTCACGAGATCGCCAAACAAGCGGTGCAGTTTTACGCGGACGAAAAATTTGATGAGCTGTTTATCCTTTACAACGAATTTATCAATCCGATCATTCAGCGTCCAGTGGAAAAACGCCTGTTGCCGCTGACTGGTGAAGAACTGAGGGATTCGGAAGGAACCGCTGCCGGAGCGACGGCCGTTTACGAATATGAACCTTCGCCGGAAGCGGTATTGGATGTCCTGTTGCCGCGTTATGCAGAAGCTCTGATCTACAGCGCGCTGTTGGAGGGCAAAGCGAGCGAATTTGCCGCCAAGATGAATGCGATGAGCAATGCAACGGATAACGCAACCGAATTGATTGAAAAACTGACGCTTGAGTTCAACCGTGCCCGTCAAGCGGCCATTACCCAAGAGATTGCAGAAATTGTCGGCGGCGCTTCGGCACAGGGATGATAAACAGAACGGACTTATTTTCCTTTTGATGGATTACGGCTAATCCGTTTTAATAGATGCAATTGCAGCTTAAGGAGGGAATGTGATGAGCACTGGACGTGTCTTACAGGTAATGGGCCCTGTTGTGGACGTGCAGTTTGACCAGGGGCACATGCCGGAGATTTACAACGCCATTAAGGTAAAACGCGCGGATGGAAGCGAATTGGTATTGGAAACGGCACTGCATCTCGGGGATAACACGGTGCGTACGGTGGCCATGGCTTCGACGGATGGATTGGTGCGCGGGATGGAAGCAGTGGATACAGGTGCGCCGATCTCCGTTCCGGTTGGACGCCCGGGATTGGGACGGGTATTTAACGTATTGGGAGAACCGATCGATGAAGCCGGTCCGGTTAACAGTGATCTGAAGCTTCCGATCCACCGCCCGGCCCCCAGCTTTGAAGAGCAATCGACCGAACAGCAAATGCTGGAAACGGGGATTAAAGTCGTTGACCTGCTCTGCCCTTATGCCAAGGGAGGAAAGATCGGTCTCTTTGGCGGTGCGGGAGTAGGGAAAACCGTACTCATTCAGGAGCTTATTCATAACATCGCACAAGAGCACGGCGGTTTGTCCGTTTTTGCCGGTGTAGGGGAACGTACCCGCGAAGGGAACGACCTGTACCATGAAATGAAGGATTCGGGTGTTATCGAGAAAACGGTCATGGTGTTCGGACAGATGAACGAACCGCCAGGGGCACGGATGCGCGTCGCCCTTTCGGGACTGACGATGGCTGAGCATTTCCGTGACAGCGAAGGACAGGACGTTCTTCTCTTCATTGACAATATCTTCCGCTTCACCCAGGCAGGTTCCGAGGTATCGGCCCTGTTGGGACGCATGCCTTCAGCGGTGGGTTACCAACCGACCCTGGCCACGGAAATGGGCCAATTGCAGGAACGGATCACTTCGACGAAAACCGGTTCGGTTACCTCGATCCAAGCGATCTACGTACCGGCCGACGACTATACCGACCCGGCGCCGGCAACCACCTTTGCTCACTTGGATGCGACCACCAACCTGGAGCGCCGTTTGACGCAAAAAGGGATTTATCCGGCTGTGGATCCGCTCGCTTCGACTTCCCGCATTCTTTCCCCGGATGTAGTCGGAGAAGAGCATTATCGCGTGGCGCGCGGTGTACAGCAGCTACTGCAACGTTACCAGGAGTTGCAAGATATCATCGCCATCCTCGGTATGGACGAGTTGTCCGAGGAAGACAAACAATTGGTGGCCCGTGCGCGCAAAGTGGAAAAATTCCTCTCGCAAAACTTCCACGTTGCCGAACAGTTTACCGGTCAGCCAGGGGTATATGTGCCGGTCAAAGAAACGGTACGCAGCTTCAAAGAAGTGCTTGAAGGCAAACACGATGACCTTCCGGAAGATGCCTTCTACATGGTCGGCGGCATCGACGAAGCTCTGGAAAAAGCGAAAAAGCTGGGTTATACCCGCATGATCTGATGGAGGAATCGCAGGACTGCCTGGCGGCCATAAGACGGAATTGGCGTCAAAGTGCCAGGCAGTTTTCCTGTGGTTGAATCGATTGGTTCCCGTGATCGCCCGGAAGCAAGGAGGTGAATTTCTGCTGGGAAGCCGAATCCTGTCCCGGATAGCCGACATGGACTGGCAAGCGGATGGGAGCGGAGCAGCAGGGTGGCCATGAGCACAATGGTTTTGGATATCGTGACACCTGAGAAAAAGGTGTATTCCGAAGAAGTGGAAATGGTGATAACGAAAGCTGCTGAGGGGGAAATCGGGATTTTGCCCAGACACATTCCCTTGGTCAGCCCGATTAAAGGAAAAACGGTTCGTGTCAAAAAGGACGGCGTTTTTGAAACATTTCACGTGAGTGGCGGTTTTATTGAAGTTCGCTCGGATCGCGTTACAATTTTGGCGGAAAAGGCGGAACTGCCAGGCCAGAATGAAGAATAAACGATACAGATTAGCCCGTTATCTCGCATCCGCATCCCGGCTCCGGGAGAGGAAGCGAGTTTTTTTTATATCTTTCGGACGAAAAAATTCAGCCATCGTGAGGCTCGCTTGAGCATTGTCAGTGAGGGGGGCATGTGGAGCGCTTGCTGGGTTGTTCAAGTAAAATCCGAGTGTGCAATCGGCCGGGATGCCCATCGCAAACAAACCAGCAGTCCGGCTTTTGGCGCAGCAGCTCAAACTTGGAATGAACCGTGGAGCCAACAGGATCTCATGGCAAATTTCCCTTCCTGGGAAGGGATTACCCCATGCATGGGGGGGTGGCCGATAACGGGGATTCGGATCAAGGAAAACGGTGCGAAAAAGCAGTACAGGCGTTGCGGTTGCCTTTTCTCAGAGTCGGTCCATGCGGCCGGCTTTTTTATGGTTATCATGAACAGGAACCTTCGACAATCGAAAACGGAACGGGGACGGAGAACAAACAACACTTTGCCCGCATTTTGAGTCAATGAATTTTCAGGATCAATTTTTTGTCCAAACCGTCAACCTTCTCACAATTGGGAAAGTGTTGTATAATCAAACAATAGGAGCAACCCTCATCGCTTTTTTTCGGATCTGTCTATTTTTAGGAGTTTTTGTCGGGATGAGGCGATTTCGCTTAATGTTCCAGTTCAGTTATAAGTAGAGATTAAAATTGCAGAATTTTCCCCATTAATTCGCTAAAGTGGCTGGAAATGAGGGCTCCATATGATTGATGTTGACCAAGGCGCTCCTTGGTTTTTTTTGCCGAAGTTTTACCCGGAGGAGGGTGGATCGGTTTGCACAATGACACAAGCATCATCATGATTGCCGTTTTTTTTGTGGTCGGCATCGCCTTGCCGGTGGTGGCGTTATCCGTGGGAAGATTGCTGCGGCCGCACGATCCTTCAGCGGATAAATCCGTCACCTATGAGAGCGGGGTTGATCCGACCGGGGACAGTTGGGTTCAGTTCAATGTCCGCTATTATTTGTTTGCCCTTCTTTTTGTCATTTTTGACGTGGAGGCGGTATTCCTATATCCTTGGGCCGTCAGCTACAACGCATTGAGGTCGGACATGGGGCTGATGATGCTCCTGGAAATGGTCATCTTTGTCTTCTTTTTGGTCATCGGATTACTCTACGCCTGGAAAAAGAAGGTGTTGGAATGGAAGTGAACTTTGAAAACTTCACCCCGTTTGAAGAACAAGAGCTGAAGCGGAATGTATTTACCACCAACCTGGAGCAGATCAAGGCATGGGCGCGCAGCAGTTCGCTGTGGCCGCTGACGTTCGGCCTGGCGTGTTGTGCGATTGAAATGATGGGAACCGGCGGATCGCATTATGATTTGGATCGGTTTGGTGTGATTTTTCGTGCCTCTCCCCGTCAATCGGATGTGATGATCGTCGCCGGGACTGTTACGAAAAAGATGGGGCCGCTGCTGCGACGGCTGTATGATCAGATGCCGGAACCGAAATGGGTGATTGCCATGGGTTCCTGTGCGACGGCGGGCGGGCCTTATGTGAAGTCCTATTCAGTAGTCAAAGGAGTAGATCAAATTGTCCCGGTCGATGTTTATATTCCCGGTTGTCCGCCCAACCCGGCAGCACTGATCTACGGCATTCACAAATTGCAGGAAAAAATCCGCTATGAGGCCAAGCACGGGAAGAAGGTGACCAACGGATGAGCCATGAAGAGCAAAACGAAAAGGAGTTGCCAAAAGAGGAAAAGGAATTGCAGCCTGAGCCTTCCGCCGATGCAAAAACAGAGAAAAAAGAGGGAGAGGAAAACAACCCGGTAAAGGCAGAACCAGGAGAAAGCGATGCACCGGTGACGGCTAAGCCGGGTTTGCCGCCGAAGAGTTCCGTTCCGCGCGCACCGAGAGCAGCCGGGGCAGGCAAAGCGCGGCCGGCAGCAGGTGCGAGACCGAGGCCAGCGGCAAAGAAAGCGGAGAAGAAACCGGAGGAACCGTCACCGTTACAGCCGCAATTGGACCGTTTTCTCCGGCTGCTGAAAGACCGGTTGGGAGAAGGGGCGGTCAAGGAGGCGTATATCAATCGCGCCGGCAGCCATATTCCGACGCTGGTTGTGGATAAAGAGCACTGGCTGTCTCTTGCGCAATTGCTGAAGGAGGAAGAGAGCTTCCAGTTTGATTATCTGCGTCTGTTATCGGGAGTGGATTATGAGACGCATATGGAAGTGGTTTACCAATTTTATTCCTTTGCGTATGGTCATCAAATCGCGGTAAGGGTCAAGACCGGGCGGGACGAAGCGAAAGTGCCGAGCGTTTCCCATTTGTGGAAAGCGGCTGACTGGAATGAGCGGGAAGCGTATGATCTGCTTGGGATTCACTTTGAAAATCACCCGAATTTGCGGCGAATTCTGATGCCGGATGATTGGGTGGGGCATCCGCTCAGAAAAGATTACGAACCGCTTGATAAGGAGGTATAATCCTTGCTCCGGACGGAAGAGATGCTGTTGAATGTCGGTCCCCAACATCCGAGTACACATGGTGTCCTGCGCTTGATCGTGAAAATCGACGGGGAGATGATCGTCGATGCGGAGCCGGTGATCGGCTACTTGCACCGGGGGACGGAAAAACTGGCAGAAGACCTGAATTATACGCAAATCATTCCCTATACCGACCGGATGGACTACTTGTCCGCGATGACAAATAACTATGCCATCGTTCATGCCACTGAGCAATTGATGGGGCTGGAAATTCCCGAACGGGCCGAATATTTGCGTGTGATCGTGATGGAATTGAACCGGATCGCTAGCCACTTGGTGTGGATGGGAACCTACTTGCTGGATGTCGGTGCGATGAGCCCTTTTCTTTATGCCTTCCGGGATCGGGAAGAGATCCTGAATCTGTTCAATGAACTCTGCGGCGCGAGGATCACGTATAATTACATGCGCGTCGGAGGTGTAAAATGGGACGCACCGCCGGGATGGATTGAAAAAGTGGGAACCTTTGTGGAATATATGAAAAAACAGATGCGGGATTATCACGCTCTGATTACGGGTAATGAAATTTTTATCTCGCGGACCAAGGGTGTGGGCGTATACAGCAAGGAACTGGCCATCCAGTACGGCTTGTCCGGAGCGAACCTCCGCGTGACCGGGATCGACTGGGACCTGCGCAAAAAGCAGCCCTATTCCATTTACAGTCGGTTTGAGTTTGATGTGCCGACAGGGAAAACGGGAGACCTGTATGATAAATATCTCTGCCGGATGAATGAAGTGGTGGAGTCGCTCAAAATTATCGAGCAGGCAGTCAACCAGTTTCCGGAAGGCGGTTCCATCATGGGCAAAGTACCGCGTGTTCTGCGCGTCCCCGAAGGTGAGATTTACGTCGGAATCGAATCCCCGCGCGGAGAATTGGGCTGCCACATTGTGAGCAAAGGAAAAGACAAACCGTGGCGGTTGAAATTCAGGCGGCCTTCCTTCTACAATTTGCAGATTCTTCCCGTTCTTCTAAAAGGGGAAAATATCTCCAATCTGGTGGCGATATTGGGCGGAATCGACATTGTGCTCGGGGAGGTGGACTGCTGATGAGCCTGCTGGCGATTTTGGCCCCGGTCCTGCTTTTGGTGATCGTCCTTGCCTTTGTTACATATGCGATCCTGTTTGAACGCAAGGTGATCGGCTGGATGCAGAACCGCATCGGGCCCAACCGTGTGGGACCCTGGGGAATGCTGCAAACGGTGGCGGATGTGTTTAAGCTGCTGATCAAAGAGGATGTGATACCGGAAAAGGCTGATCGCGCTCTCTTCAAACTGGCACCTGCCATAGCGTTTGTGCCGGCTTTTGCCGTTCTTGCGGTCATTCCTTTTACCGAGACATGGAAATTCACTGATTTTGCCGTCGGTTTGCTTTACTACATGGCTGTTTCCAGCATCACGATTATCGGCATTATGGTCGGTGGATGGGCATCCAATAACAAATATGCGCTCCTTGGCGGAATGCGTTCGGCGGCGCAGATGATCAGTTATGAGATCCCGCTGGTCATGTCGGTGGTCGGGATCATCATGACGACCGGTTCCCTCAACCTGAACGATATCGTTCACAGCCAGAAGCACGTCTGGTTTATTTTTCCGCAAATCATCGGATTTCTCGTATTTTTGATTGCTGCCGTATCCGAACTCAATCGGACTCCGTTTGACTTGCCGGAGGCTGAATCGGAGTTGGTTGCCGGGTATCACGTGGAGTACACCGGATTCCGCTTCGCCTTTTTCATGCTGGCGGAATACGTGTATGTGTTTGCGATGGCCAGCCTGACCACGGTTCTTTATCTCGGCGGATGGAATGCCCCGTTCGGACTTACCATAATCCCGCCGATCATCTGGTTTATTCTCAAATTTTTGCTCGTCGTCTTTTTCCTCTTCTGGCTCAGGGCGACCATGCCGCGCATTCGCGTCGACCAACTGATGCAGTTTGCTTGGAAAGTGCTGTTGCCGCTGGCGATTTTCAATATCTTCCTGACAGCGGTGCTGAAAGAAGTACCGGGAATCGGGCACTTTTATTAATCGATACGACAGGAGGGATCAGTGGTGTTGGGATTGGTGAAGGGGTTGGGAATTACCCTGAAGAATATGACCAAACCGAGAGTTACCTACCGTTACCCGGACGAGCCGCTCAAGATGCCGGACCGCTTTCGGGGCATTCAGTACCTGGACCCGGAAAAGTGCATCGTATGCAATCAATGTGCCCGCATCTGTCCGACCGATTGCATTCAACTGACCGGCAAAAAAAATCCGGACCCTGAGAAAAAAGGGAAAGTCCTCGATACCTTTGACATCAATTTTGAAATCTGCATCCTGTGCGATTTATGTACGGAAGTTTGCCCGACGGAAGCGATTGTCATGACCAACAACTATGAACTTGCCGTGTACAGCCGCGATGAATTATTCAAGGACATCCGGTGGCTCCATGAAAACAACCAAAATATCCGCAGCGAAAACAGCACCAATCTGATCAAGAAGCCGGGAGGTAAAACAACATGAACCTGTCTGGCGAATTTATCGCCTTTTTTGTTTTATCCGTGATGGCGATTGGCGGAGCCGTTTTTATGATCAACATGCAGCGCGTGATGCATATGGCCTTGGCTTTGGCCTTTACCTTTTTCAGCATCGCCGGCATTTATCTCCTGCTCAATGCACCTTTTTTGGCGGTGATCCAGGTGCTGATCTACACGGGAGCCATTTCGATCCTCATGCTGTTTGGCATCATGTTGACCAAGCACCGGTATGAAGAAAAAAGCGCCGTCGCCCGCTGGCAGGGGGTAATCGGCTTTATCGGTGTTGCCTGCTTTTTGGGAGTGTTGATGTGGACGATTTATCGCACGCCGCTCCTCAGTGGCCAGGGCAATCCGAAGGATTTTGGCATCCACCAGTTGGGAGCGGCGGTGTTCAAGGAATACGCCATTCCTTTTGAAGTGGCATCCATCCTGCTCCTTGTGGCGCTGGTAGGGGCCGTGATCTTGGCTAAGAGGGAGGAAAACGAATGCAGCTGACATCATATCTCGCATTATCGGCCATTTTGTTCAGCATTGGCCTGTACGGGGTGTTAACCAAGCGGAATGCGGTTATCGTTCTGTTTTGCATTGAGTTGATGTTAAATGCAGCGAATCTCAACTTTGTCGCCTTTTCCAAATTCGGTCTGTTCCCCGGTTTGACCGGACAGGTTTTTACCCTGTTCACCATAACGATAGCCGCGGCGGAAGCTGCCGTGGGGATCGCCATTTTGATCGCGCTGTACCGCAATGTGCAATCGGCGGAAGCAGACCGTTATGATTCGATGAAAGGTTAAGCGCAAAAATCTCAAGAGAAGGAAGGATTTCATATGAGCGCACAAGTTGCACTCCTCATTCCCCTCTTTCCTTTCCTCGCTTTCCTTTTGTTGATTTTTGGCAGGAGGTTCTGGGGGGAAAAGGCGGCGGCGGGAATCGGCATTATCGCCACTTTCGCCTCATTTGCCGTCACACTGCCGGTCCTGTGGGGGAGTTTGGGCAAAGGGCAGACGATCACATGGAGCATACCGTGGTTTCATCTCGGGGAAAAGGCCGTTTTTCTCAGCATGCGTTTGGAACCGGTCAATGTCCTGATGCTGGTGATCGTGTCCGGTGTGAGTTTTCTCGTTCATCTCTATTCGTACGGGTATATGCGGAAAGATGAGCGCTTTACCGTGTTTTATGCTTATCTAACCCTGTTCACCTTCTCCATGCTGGGTCTGGTGATGTCGGCCAATTTGCTGCAAATCTATTTTTTCTGGGAATTAGTGGGCGTTTGCTCGTTTTTATTGGTGGGCTTCTGGTATTTCAAGCCGGAAGCAAAGGAGGCAGCCCGCAAAGCGTTTGTGGTCACCCGGATCGGGGATGTCGGTTTGTTCATCGCCATCGCTTTGCTCTACTGGCATGTGGGCAGTTTTGAGCTGATGGATGTAAAAGCGGCGGTTCTGAACGGTAAACTGACCCCGGGGATCATCACCCTGACCGCCATTTTGATTTTTGTCGGCGCTGTCGGAAAATCGGGGCAATTTCCGCTTCACACATGGTTGCCGGATGCGATGGAAGGCCCGACTCCGGTCAGTGCGCTGATCCATGCTGCGACGATGGTGGCCGCCGGTGTCTATCTGGTGGCAGATCTCTTTTTCCTCTTCACCGCTTCGCATCAGGCGATGAACGTCGTTGCCTATGTCGGCGGATTTACGGCGATTTTCGCTGCGACGATCGGTGTGGCGCAAAATGATATCAAGCGGGTGCTCGCTTACTCGACAGTGAGCCAGCTCGGCTATATGATGCTGGCATTGGGATCAACGGGTTATGTGGCAGGGATGTTTCATCTGATGACACATGCCTTTTTTAAAGCCCTTCTCTTCCTCTGCGCAGGTGCAGTGATCGTCAGCCTGCACCACGAACAGGATCTGAGAAAAATGGGCGGATTGTGGAAAACACATCGATGGCTGGGGTATTCCTTTTTGATCGGATGTTTGGCGATCTCGGGAATTCCGCCTTTTTCCGGTTTCTTCTCGAAGGATGAGATTTTGGAATCGGCGTATGCCGACGGGCGAACCGGTTTGTTCATCGTCGGGGTGCTTGCCGCCTTCTTCACCGCTTTTTATATGTTCCGCCTCTTCTTTATGGTATTTGCGGGACAGGCGCGGGGAGAGAAAAACAGGGAGCCGGTGCCGCGGGTCATGATGGTCCCGATTCTGATTTTGGCCTTTATGTCGATCATCAGCGGGTTTTTCAACACTCCCGGAGACCGGCTGGCACATTGGCTGACCCGTACCGGTACTGCCACCATTTCGCTTGAGCATGCGCCGGTGTGGATCTCGGCAGTGGCGATTGTTGTGGCGGCCGCCGGCATTTTTCTCGCTTATGCCATGTACGCCTCAGAGCGGATCAGCCCCGAACGGGTGGCAAAGTCTGTCCCTTGGGCATATCAGGTCGTTTATCGGAAGTATTACCTCGATGAGCTTTACCGGGCCGTGCTTGTCTGGCCGCTGAAGGGACTGGGCTGGATACTGACCGGTTTTGACCGCTTTCTCATTGGCGGGCTCGTTTACCTGAGCGCCTGGATTGCCCAGCTGATGGGAAGAATCGGATCCCGCCTGCAAAACGGGCAAGCGCAGACCTACGTTTTAATTAGCTTGATCGGATTTGTGATCTTGATTGTCGGTTTGACAGCGGGGAGGTTGTTTCCATGACAAGTTGGGTTGATTGGTTGCCAACGCTCGTCACCTTTTTTCCACTGCTCGGTGCGGTGATTTTGCTGTTTTTTCCCCGTGATCTGGTAAAAGGGCACCGCTTCGTCGGGATTTTGAGCACGATTCCGTCGCTGATTTTGGCAATTGTGATGTATCAGCGATTCGATCCGGCGTTGAACGGAATGCAGTGGTTTAAGTCCGTTACCTGGTTCCGGATTCCGATTTTCGGTGGAATGCCCTGGGAGTTTCATTACAGCATGGGCGTTGACGGGTTGTCGCTGCCACTGGTCGTTCTCACCTGTATCGTCAGCACATTGGCGGCGGTTGCCTCCCTTTATATCAAACAGAGGACAAAAGCCTATTATGCGCTCCTGCTGATTTTGCAGACGGGGATGGCAGGGGTGTTTCTGGCGGCAAACCTGTTCCTGTTTTTCATCTTTTTTGAGGTGACGTTAATCGCCACCTTCTTTCTCATTGGCGGCTGGGGCTACCTTGGTAAGGAGAAGGCGGCTAACCACTTTTTGCTTTATACCGGTTTGGGTTCCGGGTTCCTGCTTTTTGCCATGGTCGGGCTGCTCCTCTTTTTCGGCTCACTCGATTATTCGGTTTTACAGGGACGCATGGCCCAGCTGGCCACTCAGATGGCATTGTTGCCACCGCAGGCGCAAACGATGCTCTGGCTCATTTTCATAAGCCTGCTCATCGCGTTTGGCATCAAACTGCCAATCTTTCCCTTTCACAGCTGGATGCTGCGGGTGCATGTGGAAGCGCCGACGCCTGTGGTGATGATCCACTCCGGGATTCTTCTCAAAATGGGGGCCTATGGTTTAATCCGGTTCGGGGTGGGCCTGTTCCCGGGGTTTATGAAGGAAGCGGCTGCTGTCTTGTCCATTCTCGGGCTGGTCAATATTTTGTACGGCGCGATCCTGGCCTTTGTGGAAAGGGAACTGAAACGCGTGCTGGCCTTCTCGAGCATCAGTCATATGGGGATCGTGTTGTTCGGGCTCGCATCTTTAAATGAAATCGGATTGCAAGGGGCGATTTTCCAGGCGGTTTCCCACGGGTTAATTTCCGCCCTGCTCTTCTTCCTGGTTGGGAGTTTGTACCATCGCACCAAAACGACGCTGTTGGACGATTTGGGCGGATTGGCCAAAACGATGCCCGTCCTCTCTGGGATTTTGATGGTCGGTGCGCTGGCTTTGTTGGGGTTGCCGGGATTGTCGGGATTTATCAGCGAATTTTTCGCCTTCCTCGGTTTGTTTAAAGTGCGTCCCATTGTGGCTTCGGTGGGAGCGCTCGGCCTCATTTTGGCCGCCGTTTATGTATTGAGATTTCTGTTGCAAACGACATTTGGCCCGCTGAAGGAACGCTATCTCAACAGTCTCGACATCCAAGCGAAGGAAAGCGTCCCCATGTTCGTGCTGGTCGGTTTGATCGTGCTGATCGGAATTTACCCGGCGGCGCTCGGCGAACCGATGCACCATACCTTACAATATCTGGTAGCGAAGATCGGAGGGTAGGGACATGGAACATACATTGCTTGATTTTAATCTGAGGGTCATGGCTCCGGAGCTGATCATTGTCTCTGCCGCCGCCCTTCTTGTGATTCTTGAGCTATTGCTCAAAGAATCGACATCGCGCAATTGGATCGGCTGGCTCGGCCTGCTTGCCGTGATTGCTGCGGGCGTCAGCGTCGGAATGGAGTTTGGACATCCGCCCTATCAGATCCTCAATGACTCGTATCGGGTCGATTCTTTCAGTTTGGCTTTCAAAGCCCTGCTGCTGGGCGGGGGAGGACTGACGATCCTCTTTTCCCTTGCCGGGGGGAAGAATGAACAGCCCAAACCGAAAGGCGAATACTATATACTTTTGCTCGCAGCTCTTTTGGGCGGAATGATGATGGTTTCGTCGGCTGATCTGCTCGCGCTGTATGTGGGGTTGGAATTGCTGAGTCTGTCCTCGTACATATTGGTGGGCATAAACAAACGCGACCGGCATTCCAATGAAGCGGCATGGAAATATGTCGTGTTGGGCGGGGTGTCTTCGGCCTTTCTCCTCTACGGGATGTCGTTTTTGTACGGATTGACGGGAGCCACGAACCTGTTTGCGATTCAGGGAAAAATGGTGGAAATGGTGGCAACGCAAGATCAGGCATATATCTATGTGTCGCTCTTTTTGATGATGGTCGGCTTTGGCTTCAAAATTGCCACCGCTCCGTTTCACACCTGGACGCCCGATGTGTACCAGGGGTCCCCGACACCCGTTACCATCTTTCTGGCCGTGGTCTCCAAAGCAGCTGCGTTTGCCCTTGTGGCCCGGGTTCTCCTGATCGCTTATCTCCCGTTGGTCAGCACGGGAGCCTGGAATGAAATTGTCTCATGGCTGTTAATGATTTTGGCGGCCTGCTCCATGATTATCGGCAATACGGCGGCGCTGCGGCAAACCAATGCCAAACGTCTGCTCGCCTATTCAAGTATCGCCCAGGCGGGGTATGTTTTGGTTCCGCTCTCGACGCTGGGATTTGTAGGCTTTGATCTGTTTCCCAGCCTGTTCTATTACCTGTGTGCTTATCTGTTCATGACGGCAGGGGCATTCGCTGTGGCTGATTGCATCGCAAAAAGCAGTAAAAACGACCAGATCAGCGCCTTTGCCGGACTTTCCCGCCGCTCTCCCTGGCTGGCAGGTGTCATGACCATCTTTTTAATCTCGTTGGCCGGTTTTCCGGTGACAGCCGGCTTTTTCGGTAAGTTTTACCTGCTTACCAGCGCCGTCGGCAGCAATCAGGCCTGGCTCGCAGCCGCCATGATTTTGACAACGATTGTTTCCTATTATTACTACTTTGAGTTTATACGCCAGATGTATTTTCGGGCGCCGGATCTTGCCGCCCCCAGGGTAAGCGTTTCCTGGGCAGCCTGGGCCGTTCTGGCGATCGGGGTTGCCGGAACGCTGGCGCTCGGGTTGTTTCCCGACCTTCTCCTGCACGAATTGGGCAAAATCGATTGGCATTCCGCATTTGCCCAGGCGCAAAATGCGATTCGACAATAAGGGTGATCGGGACAAAAAATACCCCGTTTCCTGGTCGGACGAAGCGGGGTATTTTTGCGGAATGCCTTGAGAACAGCCGACTTTACCGGCAATTCCGGGTGAAGCGTCGGGAAAACAGGCAGGCGAAAATCGAAATTTGTTTGCCAATCAGAAAAAAACTTTGCGCGACCGTTCATTTTTTTGTACCATGATACCATGTGAGAACATGTGCCTGAAGGAGTGCATATGATGGATGGAGCGACGCAATTGGCGCTTTCTTCTCTGGTGGACATACTCATTTCGCTCGCCTGCATTTTGGTCTGTTGGTGGGTGCTGACGGGAGTTCGCCTCGAAGTCATTTTCAAGAAAGGGCGAACAACTGCAGTGAAGGCTCTTCATGTGATTTTGGCCTTGGTCCTGGGGCATCAGCTCGCCACCTTCTTCATCGATTATCTGGGTTGGTCCAAACTGCTGGGGCAGCTCTTTTAGGGGATCATGGGTATATTCTCTCCCGTAAATGCGAAAAATGGGAATAATATTAATTTATGGGAGAGAAGGATGATGAGGAAATTTCGGTTGATTGAAGCAACCGTTTGGCTGTTGTTTTCCTTCTTGCTGATGGGTTCCCAGATGAAATTGGGACCGGAACAAAAATTGCTGCAGGTTTTTCATTCTGTCGGTGGACGTCCGGAGCTTTATGTGCTCCATTTTGGAAGCCGTACACCGGATGCAATGACGAAAGAGAGAATGGACCAATTGGCTGGGAAGCTCCAAGTCTCTTTAGGCACAGCTTCGTTGAAAAAAAATGCAGAAACAGACGGAATCCGATATACGGCAACGGGATGGATTGCACCGGATCTCCTGGTGCAATGGGTTATGATCAACGATGAGCCGTCCAGCGATAAGGTTCGGCCGTATCTTTCCCTTCAACTGATCGGGAAGGGGGAGCCCGGGGCTGATTTTGCAAAAGCGCGTGACCGTTGTACGAAGGTTTTGCGAGAAAACGGAATCATCCCTTCTTATCATTTTTCCGTACAAGGTACCGCGTCGGTTGGGCATACTGATGCTGAAAACTTGTTGACCCGGGTAACCCGGATGCTTAAAGCAAGAGAAGTGGAAGAGATGCGGACAGACCGCACCATTAGCCTATCCTTGTTTTCTCCCCTACTCTCCAGCGGCATTCGGACAGGCGGTGGAGTGATGAATGTACAGGTTGCGGCACGGATGAACCATGACACTCATCGCTTGATATTGACATTAGGAACTCCGATTATCACCATAGAATATTAGGTCTTATGGGGGGGAAGAGCTATGGAAAAAATTATTGTTCAGGGTGGGACGAGATTAAGAGGCAGAGTAAAAGTTCACGGGGCAAAAAATGCCGTCCTTCCGTTGATTGCGGCATCGATCCTGGCTTCCAGAGGGGAAATTTCGATTCTGGATGTACCGATGCTGGAGGATGTCAAAACAATCACGCAGATGCTGAAGCGCCTCGGAGTTGCCGTAACGCTGAATGAAGACAATGTCGTGATCAATGCGGAAAAAATGATCTCCACCGAAGCACCTTATGATTTGGTGCGCAAAATGAGAGCGTCCGTGTTGGTCATGGGGCCTCTCCTCGCTCGCAAAAAACGCGCACGTGTTCCGCTCCCCGGAGGGTGTGCAATCGGTAGCCGTCCCATCGATCTTCACATCAAGGGATTTGAAGCGATGGGGGTTCAGTTTGAGACGGGACAGGGCTTTATTGAAGGGTATGTCCCCGACCGGCTGAAAGGTGCGACGATCTATCTCGATTTCCCGAGTGTGGGGGCGACCCAAAACATCATGATGGCCGCGACGCTGGCGGAAGGGCGCACCATTATCGAAAATGCCGCCTGTGAACCGGAAATCGTCGATTTGGCCAATTTCCTCAATGCGATGGGAGCGAAAGTGCGGGGGGCCGGTACCGATGAAATCCGCATCGACGGTGTGGATTTCTTGCGCGGAACGGAGTATACCGTCATTCCCGACCGCATCGAAGCGGGAACATACATGGTTGCAGCTGCGATTACCCGCGGTGAGGTGTTCGTTGAGGGAGCCATTTCCGATCACCTCGTTCCGTTGATCGCCAAATTGCGCGAGATGGGAGTCCATGTACTGGACGGGGAAAACGGCATTCATGTCCGGGCTGACGGAGATTTGAAACCGGCCGATGTCAAAACGCTTCCTTATCCGGGATTCCCCACCGATATGCAGTCGCAGATGATGGCGCTGCTGCTGACGGCAAAAGGGACCAGCCTGCTGACGGAAACCGTGTTTGAAAATCGCTTTATGCATGTGGAAGAGTTTAAACGGATGGGAGCGCAAATCAAAATCGACGGTCGGACTGCGATTATCGACGGCGGGAAACCGCTGTCCGGAGCGCAGGTGAAAGCGACCGATCTGCGTGCGGGGGCCGCTCTGATCCTGGCGGGACTGGCAGCCGAGGGGATCACCGAGCTGACCGAACTGCATCACGTCGACCGCGGATATGTGGACATCGTGGGCAAGCTGCGGGGACTCGGGGCCAAGATCGCCCGCGTACCCGTGGAAGAAGCAAGTCATCTCAAACAAAAATCCTTTGCCTGAAATGAGTAACAGGAAAGCGATCACCGTGTGAAAGGTGGTCGCTTTTCTTTTTTTCTATCAAAGCGCGATTGCATGGCGGGATGTGACTCATCTTGACTTTCCTGCGTTCCGGTTTGTCTCGCCAATGTCCTCACCCATCGGTTACATTCTGTTTTTTGTTCTAAACCGCTTTCCGCTTTTCATAGTTTAATAGTGATTTAATCGGTACTCAGGAGATGGAGTAACCCAATACCGGCACTATACAAAAAACGGAGGCGAAAGCGGCTTGCATAAGGGATACCTGTTTGTCTTTCTGGGGTTGTTGCTGGTGATTACCGTCATTCCGGCTGTGTTGGTGTGGATCGGATCGGATTCCTCTCCCACATTGGCGGATTCCGGTGCAACAAAGAGCGTAGATGAGCAAAAGTGGAAGGTGCGGGTTTTTTTGACGGAGGAACAACGCGTCGTCGAGATCCCCCTGGAGCAATACGTCTGCGGAGTGGTTGCTTCAGAGATGCCGGCCGACTTTGCCATGGAAGCATTAAAGGCGCAGGCGCTGGCGGCCAGAACGTATATCGTCGACCGGATGGAAAAAGGAAATTTCAAGGATATGGCTGAGTGGGGAGAAAAAGCGAAAAGCGCCTATGTCACCGATACGGTGCAGCACCAGGTGTATACGACAAACGAAAAGCTGCATCGCGAATGGGGAAACAAGTATCAGCAAAATTGGAAGAGGATTTCCGAAGCGGTTGCGGCTACCAAAGGAGAGATTATCACCTACCAGGGAAAACCGATTTATGCCGCTTTTTTCTCGACAAGCAATGGGCAGACGGAAAACTCCGAGGATTATTTCAACGAGAAGTACCCTTATCTGCGCAGCGTTTCGTCGCCCTGGGATGAAATCTCTCCCAAGTTTTTGCAGCAGCAAAGCATGTCATTGACGCAATTGATCGGAAAGCTGGAAAAGTCGCTCGGCATTAAAATCAGCCTGTCTGCCTCGACCGGGGAGCCTCTGTTAAAAGTGATCAACCGGACTCAGAGCAATCGTGTGGCCCAGGTCAGGGTGGGGGACAAGTTATTGAGCGGCCGCAAAGTAAGGGAAGCGCTGAATCTCCCATCCTCTGATTTTTCCTGGAAAATCACGGGGGATCGCGTGCAGATCACCACCAAAGGCTACGGGCATGGGGTCGGCATGAGCCAATGGGGAGCCAACATGATGGCAAAACAGGGGAAAAAGGTGGAGCAAATTATCAAATATTACTATCACGGCGTGGATATCAGCCCGATCCCCGATTCTTCAAGTGTCGGATAAAGAGGGGTTCGGGGAATATACCAAAAATTTGCAGGCTTGGGTATAAAAAGAGATTTCGAGGTCGACAATGGTTCCTGAGGTGATTGTTCATGAAACCTGAGGAACCAAAAAATCAAGTTTCTGACTTTGAAAAAGCGAAGCGCCGTTTGAAGTGGAAAAAATTATTTGCCCAGAAATGGTTTTTCCCGGCCGTTTACCTGACCGCGGCAGCACTGATTCTAGCTATTGCTTGGTGGTATCAGGATTATCGGGTTCATCAAGTGACCGAGACAACAAAACGCACCGTTCAACAATCTCTGCCGATGGAGCCGATTCCATCCAATCCGACAGATGATGATTTCGTGTTGCCGATTGCCCCGGATGCGCATGCGGTGAAGACGATGGGTTTTTATGATGAAGCGGCTTCCGAAAAGGAGCGGGAAGCTTCGCTGGTCAAATATGCCAATTCCTTTTGGCCGCATTCCGGGATTGACTTTGCCCGCAAAGACGGGAAGTCATTTGATGTTGTCGCGGCATTGGAAGGAAAGGTTATTCGTGTTGAAGCGAATCCGGTTGTGGGATACCAAATCGAAATCCAACACGACAGCGGGATTACGACCGTCTACCAAAGTCTGAAAGAAGTCAAGGTGAAAAAAGGGCAAATGGTGAAAAAAGGACAGGTGATTGCCACAGCAGGCCGGAACAGCTTTGAAAGAGAAGCGGGCATCCACTTGCATTTTGAAGTCAGAAACAAGGATCATCAAGCAATGAATCCGGCTGAATATCTGCCAAATTCCTGAAGGCGAAACGCTCTCAAAAACGAGGGCGTTTTTTTGTATCCATAAAATGGTGAAGCCGGAGGGGGGAAAACGGGGCAGCAACTCGGGAGGAGCGGAGGCTGCCGCGACCCATAAAAAATAGCTTGTTTATGCCTGTCTCAGCGCGTTTCGAAAGAATAACCCCTACCCCCTGTCAATATAATGTACCAAATGAATGAAAGGGGGCACGGCGGGTGCATGATTATATAAAAGAAAGGACCATAAAGATCGGGCATTACTTTGTGGAGACGCGCAATACCGTGAGAATGATCGCCAAGGAATTTGGCGTTTCCAAAAGTACCGTGCATAAGGATTTGACGGAGAGGCTTCCCGAAATCAATCCCGATTTAGCGAATCAGGTGAAGGAAATTTTGGAATATCATAAGTCCATTCGCCATATTCGAGGAGGAGAAGCGACAAAGATCAAATATAAGCGGAATAAGGAAAATAAATCAGGGGAAGTTTCACTGAAAGTTTAATATTTTCCTGTGGCACCGGACGCATTACATAAGATTAAAAAAAGAGAGAGAAAATCTCATTTTGCGAGGTGGCCTGACAGTCTCCGGTGCTCTTTTCTGTATAAGAAACGTTCAAACTCCTCCAGCTCTAAGTGTAGACTTATGTTAATAGTTACGATATATTCTATTATGAACATAGCTGGATTTTATCAATTGCTTGTTGTTTTGCTTTGGACGAGCTTTTTATAGATGGTTGAATCATAATGTGGAGAAGTAAGCCTTTGGAGAGGAATGCAGATGAGTTATCCAAATAAAGAAACCCCAGTTGACAAAAAGTCGGAAACGGTTGAAAGTCCCGGACAGGAAACCAAAGAAAAAAGCTCGCCTTCGGAAACCAAAGAAATGACGCGTTTGCCCGTCGGAAAGCTGAAATGGAGCAAAGACGAAGAGGAAGAGCAGGATATAGAACTGATCTTGGCCAAAAGCAAAAAAAATGAGGCGGTTTCTCCCAAAAAAGAAGATGGAAACGAATCCAGTACGGCGGGCGTTGCCGGGAATTCGCCGAAATCTTCTCCGAAAGAGGATGCAGATCCTCTCTCCAAGCCGCAAGGGAAAGCGGGCCTGGCCAAAGAAGGGGAAACCCCGCAAAAGGAAGTTGCTTCTTCTGCCGAGTCAACGCAGACGGCCAAGCGGGAGCTTACGATCGAAGACACATTAACTCCGATTGACTTTAAGGAGTACCTGATCGATCCCAAGCAAACCAAAAGCGAAGAACAGGCGCAGTTTAAAACGGAAGTTAAAAAACCTGTCTTTCAAGCAGAACCGCTTCCGAAAAAAGAAGAATCGAACGCAAAAGCAGAAAAAGAAGAACCAAAGTCGAAGGAACAGAAAGAAAAGCCCAAGGTAAAAGAAAAAACCAAAGCAAAAGAGAAACCAAGTGTACAGGATAAACGTTTTGGGGAAGATGCAAAAGAAGATAAAAAATCTTCGAGCCAAAACCTGGCGCGGATAGCCAAAATCCTGTGGTTCCCCGTTACGATCGTTGTGGTCTTGATTGTAGGATTCATCATCGGTCATACGGTGATCGGGGATCAACCGGCAGGCGATCTTTTTAATATGAGCATGTGGAACCATATCTATGATTTGCTCTTTACGAAATAGGCCCGTCGAGGTTGTACAGACGGGAGCTTTTCTTTTCGGAAGAGGGGATCGTGTGAAAATCAGTAACTGTGAGGAGGGATCCTGGTGAATTTGCCCAATCTGATTACGTTGGTTCGCTTTGTTTTTATTCCCTTGTATCTGTTCGTTTTCTTTTCGGATTTGCCGGGCCACATGTACTGGGCGGTTGGGATTATCCTTCTCGCAGGTTTGACTGATGTGTTGGATGGATACTTAGCGCGCAAGACCAAACAGATTACCCAGCTCGGAATTATGTTAGACCCGTTGGCGGACAAGCTGATGATGATCGCCATTTTCCTGTCGCTTCTGATTTCGGGGAAAATCAGTTTTTGGGCGGCTTTTGCGATCTTTTTCCGCGATTTTACCATGATCGTCTGCTCGGCGATTTTTCATTTTCGCGGTAAAAAAACGGTTCCGGCCAACATTTTCGGCAAGCTGACAACCGTTCTTTTCTATTTGACATTATTCCTTCTTCTTTTCGACTTGCCGAATGCCGAAACGTTCTTGTGGTCGGTGATTGTGCTCTCTTATATCACTTCGCTCATCTATATGCTGCAATTGAAAACGGTCAATGGACGGATGATGCAATAAGAATCGGCGAAAATAAAACCGATTCTTTTTTTATATAAAGAGATTTTGTATGATAAGGGAATGGGGAGGTGCACCAATGACGGCACGAAATATTACACGTACTATTATCGTAGAAACCCCCTCCAGACCGGGCAATTTGGGCAAAGTGACCACTGCGATCGGACAGGCCGGCGGAGATATCGGGGATATTACCACTATCAAAATCGGACCGCTCTCCACCGTTCGTGATATCACGGTTCAATTTGAAAGCGATGAACAATTGGAAGTGGTTGTGCGGGCGATCGAAGCACTTGGAGGCGGCATTTATGTGCACGGAGTTTCAGATGAGGTGTTGAGAGCGCACGAAGGTGGGAAAATCCGGATGGTCAGCAAGTTGGATATACGCTCACTGGCTGACTTGCGCCGGGTGTATACCCCTGGTGTGGCTGACGTTTGCCGCGTAATCCAGGAAGAGCCGGAGAAAGCCCGATATTATACAAGCATCGGCAATACTGTGGCTATTGTGACGGATGGTACGGCCATCTTGGGATTGGGAAATATCGGACCGCTGGCCGGGATGCCGGTGATGGAAGGGAAAGCGGCATTATTTGACCGCTTTGCCGGAATCAGCGGTATCCCGATTTTGCTTGACACCAGCGATCCCGATGAGGTGGTTCGCACGATTAAGAACATCAGTCACAGTTTTGGTGGCATTTTGTTGGAGGATATCGGTTCCCCGCATTGCTTTGAAATCGAAGAACGCCTGAAACGGGAACTCCCGATTCCCGTCATGCATGATGACCAGCACGGAACGGCCGTTGTCACTCTTGCCGCAGCGATTTCGGCTTGTCGTGCGACCGGAATTGAACTGAGGGACGCAGTCGTCGGACAGATTGGTCTGGGGGCGGCGGGACTGGCCATTTGCCGCATGTTTATGGCTTATGGGGTTAAAGAGATGTGCGGGGTGGATCGTCAGGCAGCCGCGCTCGACCGTTTGCGGCAATACGGTGGCACACCGCTCGGTTCACTGGAAGAGTTGATGGAAAAATGTGACATCGTCGTGGCAACCACTGGCGTTCCGGGCCTGATCAAGCCGGAGATGATTCGTCAGGGGCAGGTGATTCTGGCGCTTTCCAATCCGAAGCCGGAGATCGATCCGGTATGTGCCCTGAAAGCGGGAGCAGCATTTGCCGCGGACGGGCGTTCGGTCAACAATGTTCTCGGATTCCCCGGAATTTTCCGCGGGGTGCTCAATGCCGGCGCACGTGATATCACCCATGAGATGCTGGTAGCGGCGGCACAGGCTATCGCCGATTGCACCAGCGAAGGAGAACTGGCTCCTCACCCGCTTGATCCGGAAGTGCATCGAAGAGTGGCCCGCGCCGTGGAACAGGTGGCTTCGCAAAAAAATTGAAGATGATTGATGAAAGCATTAAGAAAAGAGGCTCCTGCTCAGATGCCGGAGTCTTTTTTGTTTGGGAAAATGCACCTTCATTTGTAAGAAATCCGCCCATTTTGCGGGCGCCGCTCCCTTGGTATTTCCAGGGCCCATTCGTTATAATGATGACAAGTGCCTGAAGCCGGAAAGCCCTGAGAATGGAAAGGAGTTTGATCATGGAACTTGATGCAAAGCAGATTCAGGAAATTATTCCGCACCGCTACCCCTTTTTGCTGGTCGATAAGATCACGCACCTTGAGCCGGCAAAGAAAGCAATCGGTGTGAAAAATGTGACAATCAACGAGCCTTTTTTCCTCGGCCATTTTCCGGAATATCCGGTGATGCCGGGAGTTCTCATCATTGAAGCATTGGCGCAGGTGGGAGCGGTTGCGGTTCTCAGCTTGGAGGAAAATCGCGGCAAAATCGCGTTCTTTGCCGGGATCGACAATGTGCGTTTCCGCGATCAGGTCAAGCCGGGTGATGTGCTGACGCTGGAGGTGGAAATGACCCGCGTCAAAGGACGGGTAGGCAAAGGGAAAGGGACAGCCCGCATCGGTGATAAAGTGGTGGCCGAGGGAGAATTGATGTTTGCCATTTCCTGAACGGAAGAGCTTGATACATAAAAGCGGAAGGTCCGTGAAAGGAGGACCTTCCTTCTCATGTCCGTTTCGGTTAATCCCAGAGATGAAAAAGGCGAAGACTGAAATAGAGAATACCCCATAATGGAAGACTAATCATTATCCCGTTTATGATTCCGAGCATGGAGTCATACGAATCACTCGCCATTTTTTGTCTTCTCATGATCCTTTCTCCTCCAAAAGGGGTGTTATGCTTATTATCACCGATTTGGCCCGATCTACCCCCGGAGAATCAGTGGAAATGAAATCCGCTTGGTCTTTTATTTCTGAAGGATGTGTTGGACGATGAAAAAACGCATACTCGTTATTTCCCATATGTATCCAAATGGTGTAAACCCGATGGCGGGAATTTTTGTGCAAAACCAAACAAAAGCACTGCAAGAGGCCGGGCTAGATGTTCGCGTCGTCGCCCCGATGCCTTCATTTCCGCTTTATCCGAAATGGCGGGGGTACCGCCGTTTGCCCGGGCGGATGGTAAGAGAGGGAATTCCCGTCCATTATGTGCCGACACGGATGTTTCCGGGTGGATTTTTCTTTTCGCAGTATGGGAATTACTATATCGATTCACTGCGAAAAGTGATTTCCTCCATCCGCGAGGAATTTTCCTTCGACCTGATCCATTGCCATACGATTTATCCGGATGGTTATGCAGGAGCAAAATTGAAAGAGGAGTTTGGAGTCCCGGTTGTCAGCACGATCCACGGATCTGATATTTTGCTTTATCCAAAGCGGAACAAGGGAGTCCATGCCCGCACGCTTCGTGCACTTCAGGGAAATGATCATGTGATCGCAGTGAGTGACCGGCTGAAAAGAGAAGCACTGGCCATGTGGCCGGACCTTTCCGTTTCCACCATCTATAACGGCTTTGACCCCAAGCAGTTCTTCCCGGTGGCGAAAGAAGAAGCACGGCGGCGACTGGGATTGCCGGAACGGGAAAAAAGCGTGTTGTTTGTGGGAAACCTGCTCCCGGTCAAAGGGGTTCATTTTCTTTTGCAAGCGTTTAAGCAAATCGTTCCGGATGGAAACGGAATCCGCCTTTATTTGGTCGGAGATGGACCGCTTCGCGCAGAATTGGCCCGGCAGGCGGAGGAATTGGGCATTGCGGCACATGTAACTTTTTTGGGTAGAAAACCCTATGACGAGATCCCTTTGTGGATCAGCAGTGCGGATGTGGTCGCATTGACCAGCCTGAGCGAGGGATTGCCGTCGATTTTGCTGGAAACGATGGGGTGCGGCCGGCCGATGGTGGCAACGGATGTCGGAGGAATTTCAGAGGTGTTGAGAAACGGCGAGACGGGTTGGCTCGTCCCGAGTGAGAATGTGGAACGCATTGCTGCTTCCTTGAGGGAAATTCTGGAGGATGAAGAGCTTTGCCGGAGAATGGGAGAGCAGGCATTGGAGGCGTCCAAATCCCTGACCTGGGAACAGAATGCGGCCAGAACCAAAGAGTGTTACAAAGAAGTGATAGAACGGAAAAGTTTATGACTTTTTTGATGTGGGGATACCCAAAACATTTCAACTATGTTACAGTGTATGGTAGGTTTGTAACGTTACTGTAATATATGCTTGTGAATAATCAGGATGAAAAGAGGGATTTTTGAGAGCGGATGACCTCCGTTGACGTCACGGAACGAAAGAGGTTTGATCCGCGTTCGGGGGATAATTGCCAGAGCGATCTTGCTCACTCCCCTGCATCAAGGTGTAAGAGCCTGACGCAACAATCCACTTTGTTGTTCGTTTTTCAATACCATTTTATTCTCATGAGCGATACTTAAAAATGTAAATCGTGTTGACCGATTTTGTGGATAAGAAAAGAGGGCGATTCTGTGATACGCTATGGAATTGTAGGCTGTGGACATATTGCCAAAAAGCACGTGGCTGCCATAGCGGCAGTGGAAGGAGCCGAGCTGGCAGCCGTTTGCGATACCAACGAAGAGCGGCTGAAGGAGTTTGCTGTGGGCGACGTTCGCGGTTACACCGATTTATCGGAAATGCTGAAATCGGATATCGATGTGGTGAATATCTGCACCCCCAGCGGACTGCATGCAGATTTGACCGTACAGGCGGCTGAAGCGAAAAAACATGTGATCGTGGAAAAACCGATGGCGCTCACCCTGGAAGATGCCGATCGAATGATCGATGCCTGTGAGCGAAATGGAGTGAAAATGGCTGTCGTTCATCCAAACCGTTTTCGCCCGGCTGTCGTCCAATTGCGCAAACAATTGGAGAACGGGGCTTTTGGAAAACTGGGTCACGCCAATGCGACCGTGCGCTGGAACCGGAATCAAGCTTATTACGACCAGGCACCCTGGCGCGGAACCAAAGCGATGGATGGCGGCGTGTTGATGAACCAGGCCATTCACAATATGGATCTTTTGCTGTGGATGATGGGCGATATCGAGGAAGTTTCCTCATATCATGCGACCCGTGTTCGTGACATTGAAGCGGAAGATACGTCGGTTTCGATCATCCGTTTTAAAAACGGCGCTCTCGGCGTGCTTGAAGCGGCTGTCACCATTTATCCGCGCAATCTGGAGGAATCCCTCAGTATTTTCGGGGAAAAAGGGACGGCCATCATCGGCGGGCCAACCGCAAACTGGATCAAGCAATGGAAGTTTGAGGGACTGGAAGAGGACGAAGCACAAGCGGTCATCGAGCAGGTGGAAAAGGACCCTTACGGCATTCCCGGTCACCAGTGCATCATTCAGGATATGACGGATGCGATCCGCGAAGACCGCACGCCGGTTGTCTCCGGGGAAGAAGGACGGAAAGCGCTCAGCTTCGTGATTGCTTGCATCGAGTCTGCCGAAACCGGAAAACCGGTACGCATGGCTGAATTAAACCGCAAATAAAGGAGTCAGGATAACCATGAAAAACATCCCTTTGTTAGATTTACAAGCACAATTGGCAACAATTCGCGGCGAAGTATTAACCGCTGTTGAAAAGGTGCTTGACAGCGGGCAGTACATCATGGGTCCGGAAGTAAAGGCATTTGAAGAAGAAGTGGCCAATTACGTCGGTGTGAAACATGCGGTCGGAGTTGGAAATGGAACGGATGCGCTTCTTCTGGCTCTGGATGCTGCGGGCATTGGCGCCGGAGATGAAGTGATCACCACGCCGTTTACGTTTTTCGCCACTTCCGAGGTCGTGTCCAGACTGGGAGCAACCCCCGTTTTCGTCGATATTGATCCCAAAACCTACAATATCGATGTTGATCAGATCAAGGCAAAAATCAATGAAAAAACGAAAGCGATCATTCCGGTTCACATTTTCGGGCAGCCGGCCAACATGGATGAAATTATGGAACTGGCTGAAAAGCATAACCTGTTTGTGCTGGAAGACGCCGCACAAGCGATGGGTTCGGAATATAAAGGACGCAAGATCGGTTCACTCGGACATGCAGCAACCTATTCCTTTTTCCCGACCAAAAACCTGGGCGGATATGGAGACGGCGGGATGGTCGTTACCAATGATGATGAATTGGCGAGCAAGATTCGCATCCTGCGCGTCCACGGAAGCAATCCGAAATATTATCACAGCGTGCTCGGGTACAACAGCCGCCTCGATGCGATTCAAGCCGCCATCCTGCGCATCAAATTGCGCCATTTGGATGACTGGAACAATGCCCGCCGGCAAAAAGCGGCACTTTATAATGAATTGCTCAAGGATACTCCGCTGGTTACGCCATATGCCGCAGAAGATCGCAAGCACATTTATCATCTTTACATCGTGCAGGCGGAAGACCGCGACGATCTGATGGCATACCTGAAGGAAAAAGGAATTTCCACCGGCGTTTACTATCCGGTGCCATTGCATCGCCAGAAAGTGTATGAATCGCTCGGTTACGGAGAAGGAAGCATTCCCAATGCGGAGTACATGGCCAAACGCACGTTTGCGCTGCCTCTTTATGCAGAGCTCTCCGATGAAACCATTCACGCGATTGTCGATACGATTAAAACGTATTACAACAAATAAGGGCAAAGGATGGAATGATCCATGAGCGGAAAAACATTGCTGCAAAAAATTAACGATAAATCAGCCGTGATCGGCGTTGTCGGATTGGGATATGTCGGTTTGCCGCTCGCCGTCGAAAAAGCAAAAGCGGGCTTTAAAGTGATCGGCTTTGATATCCTGCCAAACCGCGTCGACATGGTGAACAAAGGAATCAACTATATCGGGGACGTTGTGGATGAAGAGCTGAAAGAACTGGTTTCGGAAGGTTTGCTTCGTGCAACCACTGATTATTCCCTCATCTCCGATGTAGATGCGGTGGCTATTTGCGTTCCCACCCCCCTTGATCAATATCAGCAACCCAATGTCTCCTATGTGGAGAATTCGGCGAAAAGCATCGCCAAATACCTTCATCCCGGCATGCTGGTTGTTCTGGAAAGCACGACGTATCCGGGAACGACGGAAGAAGTGGTCAAACCGATTCTGGAGGAAACCGGCCTGAAAGTGGGAGAAGAGTTCTTCCTCGCTTATTCGCCGGAACGGGTAGACCCGGGCAACAAAGTATTTAACACCAAAAACACGCCCAAAGTGGTTGGCGGGGTAACGCCGGAATGTACGGAGATTGCCGCTGCGCTTTACCGCTCGGTGCTCGAAGGGGAAGTTCACGTCGTCTCCAGCCCCAGAGTGGCGGAGATGGAGAAGATTTTGGAAAACACCTTCCGCAATATCAATATCGCCCTGGTCAATGAAATGGCGATTTTGTGCAATAAAATGGGCATCGATATCTGGGAGGTGATCGATGCGGCAAAAACAAAACCTTATGGCTATATGGCGTTTTATCCGGGACCGGGGCTGGGCGGTCACTGCATTCCGATCGATCCGTTCTACCTCACCTGGAAAGCGCGTGAATACAACTACCACACCCGCCTGATCGAAGTGGCCGGGGAAATCAACAATGAAATGCCGGAATTCGTGGTCGACCGCATCATGAAAGTCCTCAATCGCTACGGCAAAGCGTTGAACGGAGCGAAAGTGGCCGTGCTCGGCGTCGCCTACAAAAAAGATATTGACGACTATCGCGAATCGCCGGTGATGGAGATCGTGCAACTCCTTGAAAAATATCGCGCTGATTTTGTGACGGTTGACCCGCATATCTCCACCTTCCGTGCCGGAGACAAAGAGTATGAAACCGTGCCGTTGACCGAAGAATTGCTCGAGTCTGCCGATCTTGTCCTGATCACGACCGATCACAGCGCATTTGATTACGAATTGATTGCCAAAAAAGCGAAAGTCATCTTTGATACGCGGAATGCGCTGAAAGATGTACAAAAAATCGAAGCGGATTACGAAAAACTATAAAGGCGGGTTTTTCCATGAAAAACTTTGTGCATGAGTCAGTCAAGATGGGGACAGGTGTCTCCATCGGCTTCTTTTCCGTCGTAGAAGAAGGAGTCGTGTTGGGCGATAACGTGACCATTGGCAATAATGTAACCATTCATGCAGGAACTGTGATCGGATCAAACGTATATATTTCAGATAACTGCGTGTTGGGGCGCTGGCCTCGTCCGGCCAAGAGTTCCACGGTAAAAGTGGATGCCGATCTGCCGCCGCTCACCATCGGCGACGGAACGACGATCGGGGCCAATACCGTCCTTTACCGGGGGAGCACGTTTGGCAAAGAGGTTATGATCGGCGATCAGGCCTCTGTCCGTGAAAAATGCACAATCGGTGACCGTGTGGTTATCGGGCGTGGAGTGGCCGTGGAAAATCAAGTGGAAATCGGTTCTTTCACCAAAATTCAGACGAATGCTTACATCACTGCCTATACGACCCTGGAAGAGCGCGTCTTCATCGCGCCAACCGTGACCACAACCAACGATAACTTTATGGGACGGACCAAAGAGCGGTTTAAATTCGTTAAGGGCCCGCTGGTGAAACGGGGAGCCCGCGTGGGAGGCGGTTCCATTCTGTTGCCGGGTGTAACCGTGGCGGAGGAAAGTTTTATTGCTGCCGGTGCTTTGGTTCACCGCGATACGGAAACGGCCAAAGTTTATGTCGGGGTGCCTGCACGTGTTTTGCGTGAAGTGCCGGATCGCGAAAAATTGGAAAATCAGGATTAACCACCACACCTCATATACGGAAAAGGTGTAGCGTATGAAACAATATATAAAGAGATTATTCTCCGATTCTGCCGCTTTTGCCATCGCAACCATGGGGAACAAGCTGGTTTCGGCCATGCTTGGCCCCGTCTTTATCGCCTACCTGAGCATGGGGAAATACGCTGACTGGGGACAGACCAATGTCGTGACCATGGTGCTCCAGTACGTCTGCATTCTGGGTACAGATGCCGCGATGGCTTTTTATTTTTATGATGCCAAGACGGTGGAAGACCGCCGAATCTATTTTACCAATGCACTTCTTTTCAGTGCCGGAACCTGTATCGTTTTCACCCTGCTCGTTTACTTGTTTGGCGGGCCTTTGACAGACGCACTTTATGCGAATAGTGAAAATTATACCTATTTGCTGCCGGTTGCTTTCCTTGCGACAGTTGGCGCTATTGTGATTCAGCATATTTTGGGGTATGCCCGGTACAGCCGCCGGGTCTGGACCTTTAACATCTTTAGTATGGCCTATGTGATCGGTTCTAATCTCCTGAGCATTTTATTTTTGGCCTATTTTCACGACGGGGTCATGGGGATCTTTTACGGACAGTTGATCGGTCAAGTAGGTGTGGCTCTCATTTTGCTCTATCTGTTCCGAGGGGAATTTCACCTGAAAATCTCACGCCGGCACTTATCGGATCTGATTCGTTACGGAGCCCCGCTCCTTCCGACCTTGCTGGCGTTTTGGGCGATGAGTTCCGTTTCCAGACCGATCATCTACCATTTGGCTTCGCCGGAACACGCCGCCATTTATGAAGCGGTGATGCGGCTCGCCAGCATTATTGTGTTGATCACCTCTCCGTTTCAGCTGGCATGGCGGCCTTTTTCCATGTCGATCAAAGATCGCGAAGATGCTCCGGAGCTGTTCGCCCTGGTCGGCCGGGCTCTGCTTGTGGTCGGAACGCTCGCGGTCATGATCTTAACCTTTTTTATCCAATGGATCTACGGCCTTTACACCGTCGGAAAACACGGTTATGGTATGGGATATATTTATGTTTGGGCTGTTTCACTCGGCACTTTTTTCAACGTCTTGCAAAACGTGTTCGGTGTCGGTTTGCTGATCAAAAAGAAAACCAAAGTGATTTCCTATGGTTTTATGATTGCAGCTGTTGTTTATTTGGTGGGTAATCTGATCCTGGTGCCGATCTTCAATATCTGGGGTTCGGTTTCCATGACCGTATTGGCTTACTTGATCGTCATCGTTTGGGTGTACTATCAAAACCAAAAGGTATATCCTATCAACTTCCGGTTTCGCTCGATTGCCATCTATCTCGCAGTCTTCTTTATCTCCATGATCGGCATTACTTATGTGCAAGCCAACCATCTGGAAAACGCATGGCTCTATTATTTGCTGGCACTGGGAGTGACGATGGGCACTGTGTTTGCAACCGGGCTGTTTTCCATTCGTTCACTGAATCGAATCGGTCGGGCATTGCCTAAACTAGGTGGAAAAGGGTGAGAGTTGGTGAGTGAGCTGTTGTTTCCTAGACAGAAGCGTTTAGAAACATTGTTTTATCTCATGATTGTTTTTGCGCTGCTGGGACCCTCCTTTGGCGTCCCGGTGGCGGACTTTCGTTTGACATTTTTCCGCGTTGCCTTTGTTCTGCTGGCGGCTGGCTTCGTTTTGCGCCTGGTGGGACAAAAACAACTGGCGGCTTCACATATGATGCCGGTTCGCTGGTATGTGACATTTTTCGCGTTTTGGTTTCTTTACGGTGTTGTCAGCCTGGCATGGGTGATGAATTATGGCTATGCTGTCCGTTATCTCAGTTATTTGGTGTTTATGATGCCGCTGTCCCTTGCCTTTCCTTATTTTATCGATACGGAGCAGAAATTCTGGAAGACGAGCCGCATCCTGTTTTGGGTCTTTGCTTCGATCGTTTTCTTCGGGGTATTTGAATCGATCACGCTGCTCCATCTTCCGACCTCGGCTGTGTTTGGCAAAGCCTCGGCAAGTGTGACTACGGTGTTCAGGAATCAAAATGATTTTGCCAGCTGCATTACGATTGCCCTTCCGTTTTTGATCTCGGCACTCTATATGCTGAACTTGAAACGAAAGCACAAATGGTTTATCTATATCACCGGGATCCTGGCCTTGTACGATTTGATGGCTACGGGATCGCGCAGCAACACTTCCTTTGCCCTGCCGCTCGCATCCCTTGTCCTGGTGGTGGGCCTCACCTTTGTCATGGAACGCAAGCGTATCACCAAAAAGAACCTGGCCACGGCATTGATTGCCATCATCGCCGCGGTGATTACGGTCAATGTGCTGAGCCAGTTGTTTTTAAGCCCGGAGGCACGGGAGCAGGCGAAGACGAAACTGTCCAGCACGTTTGGCTTCATCATGGACGTCCAGCATTCGGACTGGAGCCTGGACGACGGGAGCGATGATGTGGTCAAAGGGGAAACGGGTGAAAGTGCCACTGTCCGCAAATATCTTATCCTGAACGGGTTGAGATTCCTGCAAGAGTCCCATTATATGGGTGTCGGTGCCGGTAACGTCGAGGCTTGGATGGATAAATACGGCGTAAAAGTAAACAAAGTCAACATTCACAACTGGTGGGCGGAAATCCTCGTCAATTTCGGCGTAATCGTGTTTGTTCTCTATATGGCGCTCTATGTCTGGATGTTGTGGCGTTTGTGGAAATTGGCCAGCCTGAAACACTCACCGTCATTAAGCCCGGTAATGCGCTGGGGCGCGTACTCCTGTCTGGCTTCGTTGACCGGTTTTTTCTTCGGGGCAATGGCGCCGAGCACATGTATCGGTTTCACTCCGATGTGGGTGATTTATGGATTAAGTTTGGCGGTGATTGTTGTCGGGGAGAATCAAAAGGCCGCGAAAACCCAATAAATGTTTAATGGATACGGCTATCAAGAATAGCCGTTTTTTATTGACAAACTTAAGAAAATATCAAGATTGCTATGTTGGGCGGGATTATTATTTTGTAATATGGAGACAGATACTTTTAGGTCGTTTTGTCACAGTGAAAGGAGAAGCGTTTGTGGCGGCAAAAGTCATGATTTTCAGTTCGGTTCATCCCTACGATGATTCGCGCATTTTTCACAAACAGGCGAAATCATTGGCGAAAGAAGGATATCAGGTAGAACTTCATGCCGTCGCTGATTTTGCGGAAAAGGTGATCGATGGTGTACGGATCTTCGGCGTCAAACGGGTGAATAAAAAATGGAAACGGCTGACGTGCGGTTTTACTCTGTTTCGAAGGGCACTCAAAAGCGGAGCGGATCTGTTTCACTTTCATGATCCCGAATTGCTTCCGTGGGGAGTGCTGCTCACCTGGATCACCGGTTGCCCCGTGATCTACGATTCGCATGAGGACCTGCCCAAACAGATTCACACCAAACCATGGATTCCGCAAAAAATCCGCGGTCCTTTATCCCGTCTGGTGCATAAGGTCGAAAAAGGCCTGGCCAAAAAACTGGCCGCTGTCGTCACGGCAACCGATTCGATTCGCGATCAATTCAAAACGGCAAAAAACGTGACAGTCATTAAAAACTATCCTTTGCCCATGCCGAAGCTCGACAAGCGGGAAGATGAGGTCAACCGGATTTTGTATGTGGGGGGAATCTCCTATTTACGCGGCTATAAGGAGATGATTCAGATGATGGATCATCTGCCTGAAGAGCTGCAGGCAGAACTCCATCTGATCGGCCCTCTGCAGCATATTGCTCCGGAAGACCAGAATCAGGAGGAATTGGCGCAAAAGCGAATCTATTTGCATGGACGGATTTCATTTGCTGAAGTTCAGGAGTGGCTGGCCAGGGGGAAAGTGGGGCTGGTTTGCCTCCATCCGGTTGAAAATTACCGTGAATCCTTGCCGATCAAGATGTTTGAGTATATGGCGGCCGGCTTGCCCCTCGTCGCAACCGATTTTCCCCTGTGGCGCGAAATTGTCGAAACCAGTCACTGCGGCTTTATCGCTGACGCTCTCGATCCCAAGGATATTGCTGAGAAAGTCACCAAGCTCCTGACGGATGATTCGTTGCGCCAACAGATGGGGGCTGACGGAAGACGGGCGCACGAAGAGATTTATAACTGGCATGTGGAAGAAAAGAAACTCCTTGCGCTGTACAAACAATTATTGAGCTGAAGAAACCCCGGTCATCATCGGTCGATGGCTGGGGCTTTTTTGTTGTGCGCTGCAGATAAAAAAACTGATTGCCAGGTTTGTGCGGCCGGAGCGACGAAAGTCCCCCCGGACAATGGTGGTGACCAGCGGTGCGCCGATGCCGAGCACTGCTTTCATGACGGGGCCTTTGCCTGTTTTGAAGCCCCAGTAACAGAATCGGCCAGCGCGCAAATCTCCAAGATGAACCGCAAGGCGGCCTTTACCTGTTTGATTGCGGACATAAGTTGTGCCGCTCCGTGTGTAAATATTTCGCTTACATAACGGATGAAACCAATCCGTTTGGCGAGCCTTTCTTTTATGAGAGAATTATCCGGAGTTTTCAAAAAGGATGCTTTCGGACCAAAGCATCCTGAGATTGATGACAAACCCCACCCTTTTCTTCGGAAAAGGAATGGGGTTTTGTATATTTCTAGGATATATACAGATAAAGTAAACCTGATGTG
>NZ_JAECVZ010000014.1:0-79223 GCF_016055135.1 Thermoactinomyces sp. CICC 10521
AGGGGATCCACCCGTTCCCATCCCGAACACGGAAGTTAAGCCCTCCAGCGCCGATGGTACTTGGGGTTCACCCCTGGGAGAGTAGGTCGTTGCCAGGCATAAGAAAAACCCATCTCAATTGAGATGGGTTTTTTGTGTTTTTGAGCGGAAAATGCCAAGATCAGGCGTTGTCCGGGTCAAGCGAGAATCTTATTGCATTGGCACACGGTTCGCAATTGGAGCCAGAATTGAGATATATGGGGAATGTTCATGATCCACTGGAACAAGTTCATTTTACTTGATTCAATGTCTTTTTGATTCCTATGATAAGCGAACACTACCATTAATTTTTAATTTCAATGTTCGCTTTTTTGTTGCGTTGTTCCCGTTTTGTTGTTACACTGGAACTGAACAAAATAATTTGCTTTCTCATATATGCTCAGGAATATGGCTTGAGCGTTTCTACCAGGAAACCGTAAATTTCCCGGCTATGAGAAAAGTTGAACGGTTAGGCGGAAAACAAGCCTAATAAGTAGACTTTCTCTGGCTTTTATTGGGAAAATCTGCTAATTAGGCTTGTTTTTTATTTGTTGATAAAGGAGGAGCATCCATTGAATGATATAAAAGTCGGTGTCATTATGGGAAGCACTTCCGATTGGCCTACGATGCAAAAAGCGTGTGAAGTACTCCGGGAATTGGAAATTCCTTATGAAGCCAAAGTGGTTTCTGCCCACCGGACACCTGATGAGATGTTTCATTATGCTGAAACGGCTGAGAAACGCGGAATTCAGGTAATTATCGCCGGAGCCGGAGGGGCCGCTCACCTTCCCGGAATGGTTGCAGCGAAAACAGTGCTCCCGGTGATTGGCGTTCCGATCAAAACGTCCTCTTTAAACGGGCTCGATTCTTTGCTGTCCATTGTGCAAATGCCTGGCGGGGTGCCCGTCGCGACTGTGGCGATCGGCAATGCCGGCGCAGTCAATGCCGGGATTTTGGCTGCGGAAATGCTGGGAATGGCGGATTTGAAGATACGCTCGCGCCTGAAGGAGCGCCGTGAACAAATTCGCGCACGTGTCATTGAAGAAAGGGATCTGGAATGATCGAAACAAAAGGACAGATGAAAGTGGTCGCTCCAGGACAAACGATCGGGATTTTGGGAGGCGGTCAGCTCGGACGTATGACGATTCTTGAGGGGCAGAAGATGGGCTTGCAGTTTGTCACCATGGACCCCGCAACTGATTGCCCCGGAGGACAAGCGGCCCAGTGGCATATAGCCGCTCCCTATGACGATCTTCATGCGGCGAACCGGCTGGCTGAAAAGGCCGATCTGGTTTTGTACGAATTTGAAAATATTGACCCGGCTGTCGTCAAATTTCTGGAAACGAAAACACATGTGCCGCAAGGAAGCCGGCTATTACAAACGGCGCAGCATCGCATATTGGAGAAAACAACACTGCAAAGAGCCGGGATTCCCGTTACCGACTTTGTTCCTGTAAAGAGCCGGGATGATTTGATCCGGGCACTCAGGCAGATCGGCCTTCCTGCCGTGCTGAAAACGGCCACAGGCGGTTATGATGGCAAAGGTCAATGGATGTTGCGCACAAAACCGGATCTCGATTTGTTGCCGGGGGATTTGTTGGACGGGGGCAGGGAATTGATCTTGGAAGCTTTTATCCCCTTTGTCAAAGAGCTCTCCGTCATTGTCGCCCGCAATCCGCAAGGGGATTTGGCCTCATTTCCGCCGGCGGTCAATCTGCATCGAAACCATATCCTCCATATGACGGTTGTTCCCGCGCCGCTGGCTGAGCCGGTCAAAGCGCAGGCGATCGCAGTGGCTGAACGGGTTGCGGAGACGCTGCAGGTGGTGGGTTTGATTGCGGTTGAGATGTTTATGCTGAAAGACGGACGGCTTGTTGTCAACGAATTGGCACCACGCCCCCACAACTCGGGACACTACACCTATGATGCCTGTGCCACCTCGCAATTTGAGCAGTTTGTGCGCGCCTCCCTCGGGCTGCCACTGGGGCCGACGGATCTTTGCAAGCCGGCGGTGATGGTGAATATTTTGGGTGAACATGCAGATGCTTTCAGACAAGCATTTCCATCTCTTCCCGGTCACGTGAAATTTCATTGGTACGGAAAAAAAGAAGCGAAAAAAGGTAGAAAAATGGGTCATGTCACGGTATTGGCAGAGAGCGTCAATCAGGCGCTGGAGTGGATCGAGTCTTCGTCGATTTGGCCGCCTTTGACGAGCGAAGAGAAAAAGGTTATTTATGATAGAGATTATTTTTAATCAAATATAATCATGCATTGCAGTCCTGAACCCGAGGGGAGCGGGGATCATAAGGAACGCCGAGAAGGAAGGCGCCCCGCGATCTGACCTGCGATGCATCTTCACAGAAAAGGTGGGACCTGATTGTGATTCAACGTTATACGCGCCCCGAGATGGGATCGATTTGGACAGAAGAAAACAAATACCGCGCCTGGCTGGAAGTGGAGATCCTGGCTTGCGAAGCATGGGCGGAACTGGGGATCATCCCGAAGAAGGATGTGGCCCTGATCCGGGAAAATGCCAAGATCAACGTGGAGCGGATCTATGAAATCGAACTGGATACTCGTCACGATGTCGTGGCATTTACCAGGGCGGTGGCGGAGACACTGGGACCGGAATCCAAATGGGTTCATTACGGTTTAACCTCGACGGATGTGGTGGATACCGCGCTTTCCTATCTGTTGAAACAGGCAAACGAAATTTTGTTGCAGGATCTGGACCGTTTGATCGCCGCTCTCAAAGAGAAGGCTAAAGAACACAAATATACGGTGATGATGGGACGCACCCACGGCGTGCATGCCGAACCGACAACATTCGGTTTGAAAATGGCATTGTGGTATGCCGAAATGCAGCGGAACCGCGAGCGGTTTGTCAGGGCAATGGAGACCGTCGCCGTCGGCAAAATCTCCGGAGCAGTGGGGACGTATGCCAACATTGACCCGTTTGTCGAAAAATATGTGTGTGAAAAATTGGGACTGAAAGCGTCGCCCATTTCAACGCAAACCCTGCAACGCGACCGTCATGCGGAGTATATGGCCACCTTGGCCTTGATTGCCACCTCTCTTGACAAATTTGCGACGGAAATCCGCGGATTGCAAAAGAGTGAGACGCGTGAAGTGGAAGAGCCCTTCAAAAAAGGGCAAAAGGGCTCATCAGCCATGCCGCATAAACGCAACCCGATCGGGTGCGAAAATATCAGCGGGCTGGCCCGCGTCATCCGCGGTCACATGGTCTCGGCGTATGAAAATGTTCCGCTCTGGCATGAACGGGATATTTCCCATTCATCCGTGGAACGGGTGATTCTGCCGGATGCCACGATCCTGCTTAACTATCTGCTGAATCGCTTCACCGGCATTATCCGTGACCTGACCGTATTCCCCGAGAACATGAAACGAAATATGGAGCGCACGTTTGGATTGATCTATTCCCAGCGGGTTCTGTTGAGCTTGATCGACAAAGGCTGGACACGGGAAAAAGCGTATGACCGTGTCCAACGTTTGGCCATGCAGGCTTGGGAAGAACAGCGCCCGTTCAGACCGCTGGTGGAAGCGGATGAGCAAATCACCCAAACGCTTTCGCCCCGGGAGATTGAGGATTGTTTTGATTACCACTACCACTTGAAACATGTGGACACCATTTTTGCCCGCCTCGACTTGGATGAATAGAGAGTCAGCGGGAAGAAGGCGGAGCGGAAGGCAGAGTGGATTTCCACTGCCTCCGCTTTCTCCCAAAACTCCGCAGAAAGGGGCTTTTGCAGGATGAAACCGGAAACTCTCCTCTATGAGGGAAAAGCGAAACAATTGTTTTTAACGGAAGACCCGGCGATTGTCCGCGTTCGCTACAAAGATGCGGCAACGGCCTTCAACGGTGAAAAAAAGGCAACGCTCGCCGGAAAAGGAGTCCTTAATAACCGAATTAGTGCATTCTTCTTTCAATTATTAAGGGAACAAGGAATCGCAAATCATTTTATAAAAGAAATTTCGCCAATTGAACAATGGGTGAAAAAAGTTGCCATCATCCCGTTGGAAGTGGTGGTCCGCAATGTGGCTGCCGGTTCGCTTTCCAAACGGCTCGGATTGACGGAAGGAAGCCCCTTGCGCCATCCGGTGATCGAGCTCTACCTCAAAGACGATGCCTTGGGTGATCCATTAATCAATGAGGATCACATTTCCGTATTGGAAATCGCCACGGTTGCACAGCTGACAGAGATGAAAGGGACGGCGCTGAAAGTGAATGAGGTGCTGCGAAACTTCTTGGCGCAAAAAAATATTTTGCTCGTTGATTTCAAGTTGGAATTTGGTGTGGATGATTCGGGAGATGTGATGCTGGCCGATGAAATCTCCCCGGATACGTGCCGTTTTTGGGATATGGCGACGGGGAACCGGATGGATAAGGACCGCTTTCGTCGCGATTTGGGGAATGTCATCGAGGCTTATGAAGAAATCTGGAACCGCCTGGGAGGAAGAGAAGATGTATAAAGCAACCATCTTTGTCACCTTGAAAGAGAGTGTATTGGACCCGCAGGGAGTCGCTGTGAAAGGATCGCTTCATTCCCTGGGTTATGCCGAAGTGAAGGATGTGCGGATCGGCAAGCGGATTGAAGTGTTGATTGAGAGCGATAATCGCCGGAAGGCGGAACAACAGGTGCATGAAATTTGCGAAAAGGTATTGTCCAACCCGGTGATTGAACAATTTCGCTTTGAGCTGGAGGAGGTGGCGTAAGTGAGGTTTGCCGTTCCCGTTTTTCCCGGTTCGAACTGCGATCTGGATTGCGTTCATGCGATCGAAGATGTATTGCAGGAACCGGTTGAACCCGTTTGGCATCAGGAAGAGGATGTGTCCCGGTTTGATGCCATCATCCTTCCCGGCGGTTTTTCGTATGGAGACTATCTTCGCACCGGTGCGCTGGCCCGGTTTTCTCCGGTTATGAAGGGCGTGAAACAGGCGGCCGAATCGGGCAAATTGGTCATCGGCATTTGCAACGGATTCCAGATTCTTTTGGAAATGGGATTGTTGCCGGGGGCGATGCTGACCAATGATCATTTGCAGTTCCGTTGTGAAATGCAAACACTGACCGTCGAAAATGCAGAAACACCGTTTACCTGCAAGTATGCTCCGGGAGAGGCGATTCGCATTCCGATCGCCCACATGTCCGGCAACTATTTTTGCGACCCGTCGACTCTTGCCGAATTGAAGCAAAACGGGCAAATCGTTTTTCGCTATGCCGGTGACAACCCCAACGGCTCGATTGAGAAGATTGCCGGAATTTGCAACCGGAAGCGTAATGTTCTCGGCATGATGCCACATCCAGAACGGGCGATCGCGGATTGGATGGGATCGGAAGATGGGAAAAAACTGTTTCAATCCATGTTCGCTTATTGGAAGGAGAATTGCGGTGCAGCGTGAACAAACAGTGATGAAGAGCAAAAGCGCCATTTCCGAACCGGCGCCGGAAATCATTCGCGAGCAGAAGTTGTTTAAAGAGATGGGTTTGACCGAAGCAGAATATGAACAGATCATCGGGCACCTCGGCCGCTTGCCCAACTGGACGGAAGTGGGGATTTACAGCGTGATGTGGTCGGAGCATTGCAGCTACAAAAACTCCAAACCGCTGCTCAAACGCTTTCCGACAGAAGGACCCCGCGTTTTGCAAGGGCCGGGTGAAGGGGCCGGAGTGATCGACATCGGGGACGGTCAGGCGGTTGTGTTTAAAATCGAGAGCCATAATCATCCTTCCGCGATTGAGCCGTTTCAGGGAGCGGCCACCGGGGTTGGCGGCATCATCCGCGACGTCTTTTCGATGGGGGCCCGCCCGGTTGCGCTGCTCAACTCGCTTCGCTTCGGGAATCTCTCCTCCCCGCGTGTTCGTTATCTGTTTGACCAAGTGGTTGCGGGAATCGCTCATTACGGAAACTGCATCGGCATTCCCACCGTGGGCGGTGAAGTGATGTTTGATGACTGTTATGAGGGAAATCCGCTGGTCAATGCCATGTGCGTCGGTATTTTAAACCACGAGGATTTGCAAAAAGGAATCGCCAGCGGAACCGGCAATCCCGTCATTTATGTTGGTGCAAGCACCGGACGGGACGGCATTCACGGAGCCACCTTTGCCAGTGAAGAACTGAATGAAGGGTCGGAGGAGAAGCGCCCGGCCGTGCAAGTGGGCGATCCGTTTATGGAAAAATTGCTGCTGGAAGCATGTCTGGAAATGGTGAAAAAAGGAATTCTCCTCGGGATTCAGGATATGGGGGCCGCAGGGCTCACTTGCTCCAGCGCGGAAATGGCGGCAAAAGGCGGTCAGGGTCTCGATTTGAACCTCGATTTGGTTCCGCAGCGGGAAGAAGGAATGACCCCGTATGAAATTATGTTGTCTGAATCGCAAGAGCGGATGCTCCTGGTGGTTGAACAGGGACGGGAACAGGAAATCAAGGAGATCTGCGATAAATGGGGTTTGCAATCCGCTGTCGTCGGACGGGTGACGGAAGGCAACCGCTATCGCATTTTCCATGGCGGGAAAATCGTAGCCGACATCCCGGTCAATACGCTGGTGGATGACGCACCCGTTTATGTCCGGGAAGGGCGTGTGCCGGATTATTACCAGGCATACCAAAATATCCGGGCCGAGGAAGCGTTTTTGGATGTCTCGCCGCAGGAGGCGCTGGACAAAGTGATTTCGTCGATTAACACCGGCAGCAAACGCTATGTTTACCGTCAATATGATCATATGGTGCGCACCAGCACGGCGGTTTGCCCCGGATCTGATGCGGCCGTGATCGTGGTTCGCGGAACGGAGAAAGCACTGGCGATGTCCACGGATGGGAACGGGCGCTATGTTTATCTCGATCCGGTGCAAGGAGGAAGAATTGCCGTGGCGGAAGCGGCGAGAAATGTGGTATGTGCCGGGGCGGTCCCGCTTGGCATTACGGATTGCCTCAATTTTGGAAATCCGGAAAAACCCGAAGTGTACTGGCAGCTGTCGCAGTCGATCGACGGAATGGCTGAAGCGTGCCGCATTCTGGAAACCCCCGTCGTCGGCGGCAATGTAAGTCTGTACAACGAAACCAAGGGAGAGCCGATTTACCCGACTCCGGTGGTGGGAATGGTCGGATTGGTCGAAAAACGGGAGCATATAACCACTTCTGCCTTTAAGCGTGCGGGAGATGCGATTTTGCTGTTGGGAGAAACGTTTGCCGAATTGGGAGGAAGCGAATTGCAGCATGCTCTTACCGGCGAGGTGCGCGGACGGGCTCCGGTTTGTGATCTGGAGAAGGAGAAAGCCCTGTACAAAGTAGTGCTGGCTGCAATTCAAAAAGGATGGGTATCCTCTGCGCACGATGTCTCCGAAGGGGGATTGGCCGTAGCCTTGGCGGAATCCTGCATTGACGGGCAAAAAGGAGCAGAGGTAACGATTCAGACCAGCCTGGCTCCGATCGTTCATTTGTTTAGCGAAAGTCAGTCGCGCGTGATTTTGAGCGTACCGGATGAATATGTGGAAGAAGTTCATCAGCTTGCGGAAAAAAACGGGGTTGCCTGCAGCCGGATCGGCCGTGTGACCCAGGAAGCACACCTGTCGATTGCGGTAAATGGAACCCGGGTGATTGGGAGTGACGTTGCGGAACTCACAAAACGTTGGGAGGAAGCCATTCCATGCGCGATGAATCCATCTTCGACCTTGACGAACTGAATGAAGAGTGCGGTGTCTTCGGCATCATCGGTCACCCTGAAGCTGCCCGCCTTACGTATTACGGGCTGCATGCCTTGCAACATCGCGGGCAGGAGAGCGCGGGAATCGTCAGTACGAACCATGACCGCTTTTTTGTGCACCGGGGTACGGGATTGGTGACCGAGGTATTCGACCAGGAGATCATTCGTTCCTTCCAGGGTGAGACAGCGATCGGACATGTTCGTTATTCGACAACCGGGGGAACAGGACTGAGAAATGCCCAGCCGCTCGTATTTAACTATGTAAAAGGCGAACTGGCTTTGGCCACAAACGGCAATCTGGTAAACGCCGGACGCCTGCGTCAGGAACTGGAAGCCGAGGGATCCATTTTTCAGACGACGACGGACACGGAAGTGATCGCCCACCTGATCGCCCGCTCGCGTGCCGGCAGTCTGGAGGAAGCGGTTAAAGAGGCCTTAAACAAAGTGACCGGGGCCTATGCCCTCTTAATCCTGACCAATGACAAGCTGATTGCGGCACAGGACCCTCACGGATTAAGACCGCTGTCACTGGGCAAAATTGGAGACGCATTGGTTTTTGCCTCGGAGACGTGTGCATTTGATGTGATCGGGGCTGAGTTCGTCCGTGAAGTGGAACCGGGTGAAATGCTGGTGTTCGACCGTGAGGGAGTCCGATCGCTTTCGTTTGCCCCTGAGCGGGAACGGGCCGGCTGTGTGTTTGAATATGTCTATTTCGCACGACCGGACAGCATTATTGGCGGGGTGAACGTGCATGCCGCCCGCAAGCGAATGGGCAGCCGTCTGGCAAAAGAAGCTCCCGTTGAAGCTGATGTGGTGACCGGGGTGCCCGATTCCAGTACATCAGCGGCGATCGGTTATGCGGAAGCTGCGGGAATTCCGTACGAGATCGGTCTGATCAAAAGCCGCTATGCCGGCCGTACCTTTATTCAGCCGAATCAGGAGTTGCGGGAACAAGGCGTAAAAATGAAATTGAGTGCAGTGCGCGGCGTGCTGGAAGGAAAGCGGGTCGTGATGGTGGATGATTCCATTGTCAGGGGGACAACCAGCCGCCGGATCGTGCAAATGCTGCGGGACGCGGGAGCGACCGAGGTGCATGTGCGCATCAGTTCACCGCCGGTGAAACATCCCTGTTTTTACGGCATCGATACCCCGGATCGGGACCAATTGATCGCGGCTTACAAGTCGGTGGAAGAGATCCGCAAGGAGATTGGCGCCGACACCCTCGCTTTTCTGAGCACCGACGGGCTGATTGATGCGGTTGAATCAAACGGAGGGGGCCAAAAGCGCGGGCACTGCCTGGCTTGCTTTACGGGCCGGTATCCGACGGAAATCGAAGAACTGGTTTTGGAGGGCAAACGATGAGCAAAGCATACAAAGCGGCCGGTGTGGATATTGATGCCGGAAATGAAACAGTGGATCGCATCAAAAAACATGTAAACCGAACCAGGCGTCCTGAAGTGATCGGCGGAATCGGCGGATTTGGCGGCTTGTTCGCCTTAGATCCATCCTATCGTCAGCCGGTGCTCGTGTCTGCAACCGACGGGGTCGGCACCAAATTGAAAATCGCCTTTGCCCTGAACCGCCATGACACCATCGGGATCGACTGTGTGGCCATGTGCGTGAATGATGTGGTTGTTCAAGGTGCCGAACCGCTGTTTTTCCTCGATTATCTGGCAACCGGAAAATTGTCTCCCGCAGTGGCTGAAGAAATTGTCAAAGGGATTGCCGACGGATGTGAACAGGCGGGCTGCGCGTTGGTCGGCGGTGAAACGGCTGAACTGCCGGGCCTGTATAACGGGGGAGAATACGATATCGCCGGTTTTTGCGTCGGAGTGGCCGAACGGGACCGACTCCTGCCCAGCAAGGATATCGAGGCGGGGGATGTGCTGATCGGATTGGCTTCCAGCGGTCTGCACAGCAATGGTTTTTCGCTGGCGCGCAAAGTTTTGCTACAGGATCGGGCATTCTCCTGGGATGAAAAAGTTCCCGGAAGCGGACAAACACTGGCGGAGGCGTTGCTGATCCCGACGAAAATCTATGTCAAAACCCTATTGACGCTCTTTCAAAAGCACAGAGTGAAAGGAGCCGCTCATATCACCGGAGGCGGATTGGTGGAAAATGTCCCCCGCATGTTGCCGGATGGCCTTGAAGCGCAAATCGATCGCCGTACCTGGGATGTTCCGCCCATCTTCAACTGGATTCAGGAATGTGGCGATCTGGCAGAAGAAGATATGTTTCGCACCTTTAATATGGGCATTGGCATGGTGATCGCCGTTCCGGCCGAAGAAGAGGAGGCAGTTTTGCAAACGGCGGCCGGTTGCGGTGAAAAAGCGATGGTGATCGGGAAAGTGGCGCAGGGGAAAAATGGAGTAACTTGGACGGAGGAGGCTTAACATGGCGATTGCTGTCTTTGCCTCGGGAAATGGCAGCAACTTTCAGGCACTGGTGGAAAGTTCACGGCGGGAGAACTGGCCTTTGCCCATCTCCCTGTTGATTTGTGACCGTCCGGGAGCAAAAGTGTTGGATCGGGCGCGTGCCTGCGAGGTGGAAGCGATTTGTGTGAACCCCAAAGCATTTCCCGATAAAAAAGCATATGAAGAGTCGGTGTTGGCGCACCTTCGCCAAAGGAAGATCGAATGGATTGTGCTGGCGGGCTACATGCGCTTGATCGGCCCTACTTTGCTTCAGGCGTTTCCGAAGCGGATTGTGAATATCCATCCCTCTTTACTGCCTGCGTTTCCGGGATTAAATGCCATCGAAAAAGCTTTTTCCTATCCGGTGAAAGTGTCGGGTGTCACGGTTCACTATGTCGATGAAGGAATCGATACCGGCCCGATTCTTGCCCAGCAACCGGTGGCCATTGAGGAGGGGGATACGCTGGAAAGTTTTGAGAGGAAAATCCACCTCGCCGAACACCAGCTGTATCCCCGGGTGATTCAGGCGTTAATAGACGGTGGCAAGAAATCGTAAGGCAGGTTGCACTCATAGCCTAAGAATCAAACGAAGGAGGAGATCCAGTGGCAACGATACGTCGGGCATTGATCAGTGTTTCAGATAAAACGGGTATTATCGATTTCGCGCGGGAATTAGTGCAATTGGGCGTGGAAATCATTTCGACCGGAGGAACCCACAGAACCCTTGCTGGAGCCGGGCTTCCGGTGACAGGAATCTCAGATGTTACGGGCTTTCCGGAAATCCTCGACGGGCGGGTCAAAACGCTTCATCCCAAAATTCACGGTGGTTTGCTCGCCGTTCGCGGTCTTGCTTCCCATCTCAAACAGATGGAGGAGAACGGAATTTCACCGATCGATCTCGTCGTGGTAAACCTGTACCCGTTTGCACAAACCATTTCCAAACCCGGTGTAAGCGTGGAAGAAGCGATTGAGAATATTGATATCGGGGGTCCGTCGATGGTGCGGTCCGCCGCCAAAAACCATCAGTATGTGACGGTTGTCGTCGATCCGGCGGATTATGGCCTTGTCCTGGAAGAATTGAGGGAAAGTGGCCGGACTACGGCGGAGACCAGACGGAAATTGGCAGCCAAGGCGTTTGGCCATACCGCACACTACGATGCACTGATCGCCGGTTATTTCAATCAATTGACAGGGGTCTCGTTCCCGGAGCAGTTAACCATCCCGTTGACCAAACAACAGGCGCTTCGCTACGGGGAAAACCCTCACCAACAAGCCGCATTTTACCGTGAACCGCTGCCGGGGGCAGGCACGTTGGCCAGCAGCACTCAACTTCACGGAAAGGAACTCTCCTATAACAATATCAACGACGCCAACGCAGCGCTCGCTCTGCTCCGCGAATTTACGGAACCGACCGTCGTGGCGGTGAAGCACATGAACCCTTGCGGCGTCGGGGTAGGAAAAACGCTGTCTGAGGCTTGGCAAAAGGCATATGAAGCCGATCCCGTCTCCATATTTGGCGGAATCATTGCGGTTAACCGGCCTGTCGATCGTGATACGGCTGAAAAGATGAAGGAGATCTTCCTGGAGATCATTTTGGCCCCATCTTTTACCGAAGAGGCACTGACCATCCTGAAAACCAAGAAAAATCTTCGTTTGCTTGCCCTGGGCGAAGAGGTACCGGCAGAAGGGGCGTCACTCAAATTGCAATCGGTCAGCGGAGGAGTTTTGGTTCAGGAAGAGGATATACGGGCGGTCCGCAAAGAGGAATGCCGGGTGGTGACAGAGCGCGCACCGAGTGAAGAGGAGTGGGAGCAGCTCCTGTTTGCCTGGAAAGTGGTGAAACATGTGAAATCCAATGCCATTGTCTTGGCAAAGGATTTTCGCACCACCGGCGTAGGGGCAGGACAGATGAACCGTGTCGGCGCTGCCGTCATCGCCGCCAACCAGGCAAAGGAAGACGCGAAAGGCTCCGTTCTGGCTTCTGACGCCTTTTTTCCGATGAAGGATACTGTTGAAGCGGCAGCCAAGGCAGGAGTAACCGCCATCATTCAGCCAGGTGGATCCATTCGCGACGAAGAGTCGATCGCAGAGGCCAACAAACACGGTATCGCAATGGTCTTTACCAGTGTTCGACACTTTAAACACTAACAAGTATCAGGCCCCTATCCTTTGGCGTATACTAGGGCAAAGGATGGAGGGGGTTCTATGCGAGTTCTCGCTTGGTCACTTCTGTGGTTTTTTGTTTCTCTGACAGTGACGGGCATCGTCTCCTACGAGCTCGGCGGCGCTGATCTGCTGACGTGGAGAAGCGGGCTGCGCACGGCAGGAGGCGTCTTTTTCCTGGCGGCTCTGGTGGTCGGAGGTGTGCTTACGACCAAGTCGGCTTACCGGAGCCGTACAAAATTTTTTTATCGCGAAGATTGGTCGTTTATCTGCATTTTGGTTACGATCGGTCTGTTCGGACTCAGCCTGTTGATCCGATAACATCGTCCGTGTGGGGCGATGTTTTTGCCGGAAAAAGACGAATGGGTTTTAGGAGGGGACAAGCCGTGAAAATTCTGGTGATCGGCAGCGGAGGGAGAGAGCATGCGCTGGTGTGGAAATTGGCACAAAGTGCAAAAGTGAGCAAAATTTATTGTGCGCCCGGAAACGGTGGAATTGCTGCCCAGGCGGAATGTGTGCCGATTGAGGCGACTGATGTGGATCGGCTTGTACAGTTCGCCAAAGAAAAGAACGTCAATCTGACTGTGGTCGGACCGGAGGCGCCGCTTTTGCAGGGGATTGTCGATCGTTTTCAGGCAGAGGGGCTCGCGATTTTCGGCCCGAAGCGGGAAGCGGCCAATTTGGAAGGAAGCAAGCGGTTTGCCAAGGAAATCATGGAAAAATACCGGATTCCGACCGCTTCCTTCCGTTCGTTTACTGATCCGCATGAGGCGAAACGCTACGTTCGGCAGCAAGGAGCCCCGATTGTTGTAAAAGCGGACGGTTTGGCCGCTGGAAAAGGGGTTGTGGTTGCCCGTACCGTGGAAGAAGCAGAGCAGGCGATTGAAGACGCCATGGAGAAAAAAGTGTTTGGCGATGCCGGGAATGAAGTGGTCATCGAAGAATACTTAAGCGGACCTGAATTTTCCCTGATGGCGTTTATGGATGGCACTGTGGTTAAACCGATGGTCGTGGCCCAAGACCACAAACCGGTGTACAACGGCAACCAAGGGCCGAATACCGGGGGAATGGGGGCTTATTCGCCCGTTCCGCAAATTCCGCCCCGTATGGTGGAGCAAGCTGTGGAAACGATTTTGGAGCCGATGGCTCAAGCTCTTCGCAAGGAAGGAATCGAATATAAAGGAGTTTTGTACGCCGGATTAATGCTGACCGACGAAGGCCCGAAAGTGATTGAGTTTAACGCCCGCTTCGGCGACCCTGAGACACAGGCGGTTCTGCCCCGGCTTCAGACCGACCTCGTTGATGTTCTGATGGCGGTCATCGACGGTCACTTGGCGGATATAAGCCTTCAATGGAGTGATCAGGCGTCCGTTTGCGTCATTCTGGCCGCAGGGGGATATCCGGGGACATATGAAAAGGGAAATCCGATTGCCGGAATCAGCGGACAGGAAAGCGGGGAGACGATCGTCTTTCATTCCGGAACCAAACGCGAAAACGGACAGATTGTGACAAACGGAGGGCGCGTTCTCGGTGTGGCGGCTCTGGGTGAGAGCATTGACGAAGCGCGGGAAAAAGTGTATCGGAGAATCGAAGAAGTTTCTTTTAAGGAGATGCATTACCGGACGGATATCGCGGACAAGGCTACCGTCTGAAGAGTGAAAACGGGGAAACTGCCGGCTGAACAGGTCGGCGGTTTTTTGATGCGAAATAAAAAACGAGCCGTGGCAATGGCTCGTCGTTTTTGGTTATCGATTTAACAGGGGGGATCCGGTTCAGCCGATTTTGGTCGTCTCTTTTTCCCCTTGAATGCTGATTCCGTCAACCGGGATTTTAAACCACCAACCACCTTGCGTTTTTTTCACTGGTTGGTATCCTGCTTTTTTCAGGGAACGGGCGACAGTCCAGCTAGCGGTGTAGACGGTGGCGAGATTGGTTGACTCATCAAACTGGATCACAGTTTCTTTTTCCATATCGCTAAGGGACATTGCACTCACTCTCCTAAACGGTTTTAATCTTCAAAAAAACCGATCGTATGTTCGCTTGTCTGTATTCATATTCTACCATGTTGTGCTTTAATTGCCACCCACTAATTGATAAAATGTTTATAACTCTTTTTCGACGCCAGGTTACAAATTGTCCTTCTTTTTTTGATAAAAAATGACGAAATTTGTATGCAACTTTGGTAAAATTCGTTTTTTGTCGAATCAACCTGCTTGGTCAAAGTTGAACAACCTTCATATTTTTTGTGTCAAATTCTGCCGGATCATGTGATTTACGGTTGTGTGCAGCGACGAATGTTCGATTTATCTGATTAAGTAAATTTCTAAGCATGATTCTAAGCGATCATCGGCATTTAATCAACCGTTAATGAGAAACGATTTCAAAAATCGTGCATAACTGATTTGTCAGGAGCATCAAATCGGTCAGGTACGACAGGTTTGAAAGCGCTGCCACAACCAGAGAGGTCACTCGCTTACTATATACCCAATATATTGATCTTGGAAACTATTATACAAAAAAGTCTGAATATAGGCAAGGGATTTGTTTTTGCATTTTTATATTTCTATTTGCAATTCATAGCATGGTTCTCCCCTTCCCCTTTGTGTGTAAAATGAAGGGGGAGGGGTGACGTATCCATCGCCGCTGTCAAGAACTTTGATTGCTGTGCCTGATGTCGTTTTACCGGTTACATATTGCCTTTGTTGCCCAGTGTGTTTTTGCCAAACAGCGCCAGCACCGGGCAATAACGGGTCAACCCTTCGGCGACTTTCATGGCGGAGGCCAGGGCGATCAGGAATGGAAAATTGCGCCGGCCTTTGGAAGTACACCAAGCCAAACCGACAAGGCCGCAAGTGATGCGCAGGAGCGCATCCAATGTTCCGATGTTTTTCTGCATTTTTTTCACTCCTTTCCCTCTGCCGGAACAGGTATGCATTTCACGATGGTGGAAGTTCCGATGAAAACAACATCTCTGCTGTCGGACTTATTATTTGCTGCAATGGGAAAGCGTTATACGGGAGTAATTAATGGTGAAGGAGGAAGTAATATTGGGCGTGCATATGACTAGAGAAGAGCATGATTTGCTGATTGAGGTGGCGATGGGGAGAAAAGCGCCGACGTTGCTAATTCGCGGCGGTGAAGTGTTGAATGTGTATACCGGGCAGCTTTTGCGCCAGGATGTGGCGCTGGCCGGCCGCCGCATCGCCTATGTGGGTGAGCTGAAGCAAAGCGGTTTGCGCCTGGAGGATGATGTTCCGGTGCTCGATGCAAGCGGACAAGTGTTGGTGCCAGGCTATATCGAACCGCATGCCCATCCGTTTCAGCTCCATAATCCAGTCACATTGGCGGAAAAAGTGGGAGCGCTCGGTACGACGACGCTGATCTCGGATAATCTGGACTTTTTTGTCTCATGCACTCCTCAGCAGGTTATCCGTTGGATGGACGACTTGGCGCGGTTAAAAGTGCGTCTCTTTTGGTGGGCGCGGCTGGACGGGCAGACCTATTTGCCGCAGGATGATCTTTTTTCTGTCCCGCGTGTCAGAGAGGTGCTGGAGCATCCGCGGGTGCTGCAAGCGGGCGAACTGACGGATTGGATACCATTGCTCGCCGGGGACCCGTCGATGAAGCAATTGGTCCGCCAGACCAAAAATTTGGGGAAACGGGTGGAAGCACACGCACCGGGGGCATCCTACCGGACTTTGGCGCGGCTGGCGGCGGCGGGAGTGAGCGGTGACCATGAAAGCATCAGTTTTGATGAGGTTTGGCGCAGATTGCAACTCGGGTATTTTGTCACGCTGAGACACAGTTCGATCCGGCCGGATCTCCCTGTATTGCTGGAAGGATTGCTGAAGGAAAAGGATGTGCCGTGGCACCGTTTAACGATGACGACGGATGGAGCGACCCCTCTTTACTTCAAAAACGGCTTTACCGATTATTTGATCCGGACGGCCCTTGATTGCGGATGTTCCCCTGTTCACGCGTACCAGATGGTTACCATCAACCCGGCCGTTTATTACCGGTTGGATGATCACCTGGGTGGAATTGCTCCCGGACGGCTGGCCAATATAAACGTCCTTTCCTCGCTGACCGAGCCGTGCCCCGTACTTGTGCTGGCCGACGGGGAGATTTTGGCGCGCGAGGGAAAATGTTTGCATCCGTTTTCAGGAGAGGAAGATTTTTCCACCATCATTACGCCTCCGTCGGATGTCCGTTATGCGGAGACTGATTTTCGTCTTCCCGTGAAAGACGGAGATTCTTTTCCGGTGATGCATCTGATCAATTCCGTGATCACGAAAAGTTTACAGGAGGAGGTTCAGTTTTCGGACGGCGGGATGCTTTCCCCAGATGATGACCTCCTGTATGCTTTTTTGGCCGACCGCGCGGGGAAATGGATCACACCCGGATTGGTGCGCGGCTTTGGGCGTGGAATAGACGGGTTGGCATCCAGCTATACGGGCTCCGCACAGGGAATCGTGGTGCTGGGGCGTTCTCCGGAGGCGATGGCCCGGGCTGTAAACCGGGTGCTTCAGTCCGGGGGAGGGATTTATTGGATCCAGGCGGATGAGGAAGTTTTCTCCTTGCCTCTGCCTCTCCTGGGCACGATGAATCACGATTCGCTCGATCAGTTAATCGCAAAGCTGGAGCCGTTTGCGCGGCGTCTGAGCTATCATGGCTTTACCCATCTCGATCCGCTCTACTCCCTGTTATTCCTGTCTGCGACCCATCTGCCGCAGCTCCGGTTGACGAATGAAGGGCTGATGTCGGTAAAGGACAAGCATATTCTCGTTCCGGCACAGAAGCGATAGGGTGGAGATCATTGCGATGGAGGTTCGGGAGGATTGCGGTCATGGAACCCTCTGAACCGGTTTGGGGTGGATTTCCCGGCCTTTGGTGTAAGGGATCAGGAGGGGTGTGCCGTAGACCGGATCGGTCGCGATGGTCGCTTTCAGCCTGAACACATCTTCCACCATCTGCTCAGTGATGATTTGTTCCGGCGGGCCCTGGTCATAAATTTGCCCGTCCTTGATGGCGATGATCTGGTGGGCATAACGGCAGGCCAGATTCAGATCATGTAAAATCATCACAATCGTTCGCCCTTGATTCGCATTTAATTCATACAACAGATCGAGAATCTCGATTTGATGCGTCAAATCCAAATAGGTTGTCGGTTCGTCCAGCAGAATGACTTCCGTATCTTGGGCCAGCGTCATTGCGATCCAGGCCCGTTGTCTCTGTCCGCCGGACAATGCATCAACAGGATGGTGTTCCCACTTTTCCATCTTCGTTGTTTGCAAGGCCCAGCGGACTTTTCTTTCGTCTTCCTCGGACCACTGGCTGGTCCACGTTTGGTACGGATAGCGCCCCTGTTTGACTAGCTGAAATACGGTCAATCCTTCGGGAGATTCCGGCCCCTGAGGGAGGATGGCCAACTGCTTGGCAACTTCCCGGGTGGGGAGCTTGTTAATTTTTTTACCATTTAACAAAATTTGGCCGGCCCGGGGCTTTAACAGCCGGGCTAATGACCGCAGCAGGGTCGATTTTCCACAGCCGTTGCTCCCGGCGAGAACAGTGATTTTTCCTTTGGGGATCTGCAACTGCAGTTCTTCGATAATCATCTGGCTGCCGTAGGATAACGTGAGATCCTCGGCTTTCAGCACCGTTGACAAAAGAATCCCTCCATTGGTCTGGAAACAGTTTTCATCTGGTTGATCGTCTATCATTTTATGTGAATATGTGATTATCGTCAATGAGAATGATAGTTATTATCACCTGTTGTTGACCAGAATGGGTCCATTCGGTATATTAGGAGAAGCGAGTCAGGATCTCCACGTTTTTAATTGACGGAGAGACAGAAGCGTTGCCCTGAACGGAGAGCAATCGCATCATTAACGATCTTTTGAACGGCAAACGTTTGAAGATAATATTCTCAGGCATGAAAGCATTTTGTTTACAACTGACGGTAAGGTGGGGAATGGATTGGTTCCATCCAAGCATGCCCTGCCTTTTCTTTTGTGAGCCTTAGTGGTTTTGGTTGGTTAAAAAAAGGAAATAAAGAGTGTGCAAATAGAATGTTAATAGAAATTTTGCTGAATAAAGGGGATTTGCCCTTTTACCGGGAATAAGTAGAGGGTTTTTGTTTACAATAATGGCAAGTTTTTTTCCTGATTTCGGTGAAGTTTATTTCATCTTGAAGAAGGGGTCCTTTTTCCTGGCTCTATTGGCATTTTATGTGAAAAATGGTGCAGGTTTACCTGTATATGGAAACTGCAAAAAAGGAGTTTATTCTTTTGAAGGAACTTAACCGTTTAGCGATAAAGCGGCTCACTCAGCTATTATATTTGTCTATTCTTCTCTCTCCGTTTCTGCCGCCGGTCGCCCTTCTCATGACGGCATTGGCGACGTTATTTACTGTCAGGGAAAAGTGGATGTTCAACCGATGGCCGGAAAAGATTTTTTTAAGCTTTATTATTTTATCTTTAGTCAGCTGGCTGGTCGATCCTTCCTGGATTTACGGGATTCCGATCGGCGTGATTCCCATGGCGATGTTCGCGCTTTATTATTTGCTCAGCATCTGGATCCGGCATAAGGTGAAATGGTCCTGGCAGGAAGTGCAGACCATGTATTTGCAGTTTTGGCTTGGCGGTTTGTTTGTGGCCCTGATTGTGTTCATCCAGCAGCTGGATTGGCCGGTGCTCAATCATTCTCCGCTCGGTCCGATTTTGCATTTTTACAATGAATTTCGCTGGCAATCGGAGTGGTCGGTCCGAAGTGTGGGAACGACGGGAAACTCCAACTTGACCGCAGCTTTATTAATTTGTTTTGCCTTGATGAGCATTTATGCCTCGTCCGTTTTACAGAAAGCCTGGCAAAAAGTCGCCGCTTTTTGCGTGTTTATGCTTTATTGTGTCGCCATTTGGTGTACGGGATCGCGCGGTGCCTGGGTCGGTCTGGTCATCGGCTTGATCGTGCAATTGTGGATGACGGGGCATCGGAAGCGAACTGTCACCATCACACTGGCCATTATTTTGCTGGCATATTGTTTTCCGGAGATCATTCCCCGCCAGGATACATTGGGGAGCACGATCCGCGTACGTTTGGAAGTATGGACGGTAGCCTTGCAGATTTTCAGGGAACACTGGCTGCTGGGGGTTTTGCCGCTCCATTTTGGCCAGATTTTTGCCAAGAAGGCAGGCTTTTATATCTATCATGCTCATAACATTTTTCTCGGGATTGCCAGTGAATACGGTATTATCGGGCTGGCTTTGTTCCTGGCGCTCATCTATATGACCATTCGCCGGGCGCGCCGCTGGAGGAAAGCTGCCAACCGGAAGGAGGAAAAGCGCCTGGCCGGGATGTTGATCTCACAGACGATTGCCCTGTTGGGTCACGGAATGTATGATTACCCCATCATCGCACCTCAGGTCGGACTTATGTTTATGTTAAGTGTGATCATGATCCATGCCCAATATGAGCGGAGATGCACGAGCAAGCCCGAGTGGAGTGAGCAACAAAAAGAAGGGCAAAAAGGATCGAAGCCGGTCATCCTCCATAAAAATTCGATTTCCGCCATTTTGTTTAATGTGAAAAACTATATTCACCAGCGAGTGGAGTTGTACCGGAAAAGGGCCTAGTCGCGCAAATGATCCTTTCCGGGATGCGAATCTATTTTTTTCGACTGGTATAAACTGGCCTTTTTCGGACAAAGCTGTTACCAACTCTAGTAATTTGGAAATAGAGGTGGTAACTTGCATCGCATGCTATGGAAACGATGTTGGATCGGCGTCTTCCTGTTCTGTATGCTCCTTTCCTGCTGTTCCGGCACGGCTTTGGCCGCAGACGGGCAGGCAGATATGATTTATGTTACTGTCAAAAAAGGGGATACCGTTTACGAACTGGCACGCAAGTACGGCACCACGGTTGAAAAAATAAGCGATATAAATCATCTTACCAACCCATCTTTGATTCGGGTTGGACAGATTTTGAAGATTTTACAAAAATCGATTCCGGCGATGGAAGCGGAGGAGAGCAGTCCGTCCGCTGTTCTGGTTTCGTCCTTTCCTGATCTGCCCCGCGGCCAGGCTCTCGGTGAATTTACCTTAACCGCTTATACGGCCGGCCCGGAATCGACGGGCAAAAAGCCGGGAGATCCCGGTTTTGGAATCACTTCGAGCGGCGAGCGGGCCGAGGAAGGTGTGACGATTGCGGTTGATCCCCGTTTCATCCCGATCGGTTCGCGGGTCTACATCGAGGGGATCGGTTACCGGGTTGCCCAGGATACCGGATCAGCGATCAAAGGGAAGCGGATCGATGTTTTTATGAATGATGTGCACGTGGCAAGGCAATTCGGGGTCAAAAAACATGTCAAAGTAGAGATCATTCAATAGGAGCCAAAAAGGATTGGCTCTGACCCTGATAAAATCCAATAGGAGGGGATGGGTGTTTTTCTGCAGCGACCTTTGTGACGAAAGGAACCGGGAGTCAAGAAAAACGCCAAGACCGACGGACTCCTGTTTCGGGTCTCGCACGCTGGGAGCCAAAAAAGTTGGCTCTCTTTTTTCTGTAAACTTTTGTTGCAGGCCGGGGTGCGAAAGCATCTTTTTTCTTCCTGTGCAGCGAACGGCTGAAAGGGCCGGCTCATTCCTCGCTGATTTTGATGAGACTTTCTCCCCGGATTTTGCGCCGGCTGGTCAAGATCGTTTTTCAATAAGGAGAGAAACTGGAGGGAAAGAGGATGAGAATACATCTCCCATTGCGTTATCCTTATTCATTTGCCCATACGACAAAGCGGCTGAAATCTTTTGAGAAGAGCATCTATGTTTATCGTGAAGGCGCTTTTTGGCGAACGATCCGAGGCAGGAAAGGCCCCTTGCTGCTTTCTGTGGCTGAAGATTCGGAACGCCCCGGACTGATTGCCGAGATTTTCGGAGAAGCCGATCCGGAAGAGGAAGAGGAGTTGAAAGGACGAATTGCCCATATGTTTGGTACTGATGTCGATTTAACTCCATTTTATGAGCAGATGAGGCAAGATCCTGTTTTGTGGCCGGTGATTGAGCAAAGAATCGGAATGCATCTGGTTTTGGATGCCAGTTTGTACGAGTGTCTGGTTAAAACGATCATCAGTCAGCAACTGAATCTTTCCTTTGCCGGCACTTTAATTGAGCGATTCATTCAGCTGGCCGGAGATACGGGCCAATTTGCCGGAGAAACATGGAAGGTATTTCCGGCTGCGGAACAGGTGGCGTGCCTCCGTTATGAAGATCTCCGGCATCTCCAGTTCAACCAGCGGAAAGCGGAGTATATCATCGATCTCTCCCGTCTCATCGCCGAAGGGAAGCTGGATCTTGAGACATTGACCGGACTTCCCGACGATGAAGTGATGAAAAAACTGACCGCACTCAGGGGAATCGGGCGCTGGACCGCAGAATGCCTGCTGATGTTTGGTTTGCGCCGTCCCGATTTGCTTCCGGCAGCGGATATTGGCTTGCGCAATGCAGTCGGCCGACTTTACGGATTGCCGGCCAGACCCGATGAGAGCGAAGTGAGAAGAATCGGGGAAAAATGGGCCCCTTATCGCAGCTATGCGACTTTTTATCTCTGGGACACCCTTGGATGAGCAAAAAAGAGCATATATTTGTGTCTTTTCACCGACCCGCAATTCGTATTCTGAGACGGCTTGGGGGGGACAGAAAAAACCCGAAATCGCATGATCTGCGCCAAATGTGGTATGATCATAGGCAGAGCAGCAATTTTTTGCAAACGAAGGAGAGAACGCGCAGTGGCACGGAAAAAAGCGAAGGCAAAAAGAGTAGCCAGCGTCGATGCACAAGGCATTCTCGTTCGCGATCTGAAAGGAACGTTGTTGTGGATTATTGTTGCCGCAGCAGTGACCGCCGTACTGGCAACCGCATGGCAAACGATGATGTAATAAAAAACTGGGCAGCACTGCCCGGCGTGGAGACTGTGGCATGTCCCGCGGACTCCAGACAGACCATTGGAAACGCAGGGGGAACTGCGACCTGACAGCGATGCATCTTCACAGAAAAAAGCAGGAGGGGATCACCCTGCCTGCTTTTTTATCTTTGTGAGCGAGAGAACCAACCCCGGCTTCAGCGATGGGGGTAAGAGTGAGCGTCAGGCGGGGGAGGGGATGTTTTCCCACTCCCGCAAGCCCGAACCCGGGCTGAAAAACTTTGCCGGGATTGTTTGGGAGACTTGCGTTCAAGAACATGGTGAAGGACCATAAGCCGGCAAAATCGATCACGTCATCGTCCCTGCGGACGACCCGGAAATCCCCTGCCTTTGCTCATGGGAGTGGGCAACTATTGCTGCTTTACCATGTCTTTGACCAGATCGGGGAAGTTTTCCGCATGATAGACAATACTGCGCGGATAAGCGATCTGAACGCCGTTTTTATGCAGAAGCAAAACAGCCTCTTTGCGCATTTCCCGCTCCAGTCCCCAATATTCCTCCGGATCGCACAAGGCGGTGATGGTAAATTCCGCACCATTTTGATCAATCCGGGTAATACCCATAATTTTTGGTTCTTCGATTAAATAAGGGGCATATTTTTTTCCAATGCTTTTACATACTTCTTCCAGCGCATGGTTCACCATCGTGAGATCGGATTCGTATGGAACGGTGACCCTTACGATCGCCCGCATCTTTTCGCGATTGTAGTTGGTTACCTGTTTGATATTGCCATTGGCGATATAATGAAGGCGCTGATTGAACTCGCGGATTTTCGTGATTCGCAGTCCGACTTCTTCCACGGTTCCTTCAATTTGCCCGTTGATCTGCACGATGTCGCCGACTTCCAATTGGCTCTCGAAAATCAAAAAAAAGCCGGTGATGATGTCCCGAACGAGATTTTGCGCCCCAAATCCGATGGCCAGGCCTAAAATACCGGCACCGGCTAGCACAGGAAGGGGATCAAAACCCAGATTGACCATGATGGTCAGTACGGCAATGAAATAGATCGTATAGTGGGCAATCGACTTGATCAGTTTGCGCAGAGTATGTGCTTTTTTGGTTCCGATCCGGCTGAATTCAAAAATTTTATCGATAACCCGGTCAAAAAAACGAACCCCGGTGATCGCGATCAGCACGATTAAGGCGATTTGTGCTACCGGGAGGATGATGTAAGAGAAAGGGTCTTCAATGATTCTGGTTATGAGGGTTTTTGTTTCGGTTGCTACTTGTCCGACTTGCTCCCATTTCGTATTCAGCGCATCCGGTTGCGACAAATTCACCGTTCAATCACCTCCACCATGACGAAGCGTTGAAACTTTTCAGGACAAATGCTTTACTTTTTTCTCCAATTGCTCCTCGTTCATCCACCCCACAAAAGAGTAAAAAATATTGTAGTGTTGGTCAAGTAAGGCGACCGCCACAAAGGGAAAATGTTTTTTGTAGTGATAGCGAACGTCCAGCCATCTCACTTCATAGCCGTAAGGGCGCTTCATCACCTGGGGATATCCGTAAGAAGTGAAGGACAGAAACGCCTCAATGGAGTCCGCCTTTTTCGATTGCAGGGCGGCCGGGTGGTTCAGGTCTTCCGTTTTCATTTCTCCTGTCCAGGCAAGGCAGCCATTGCGGATTTCTCCCACCTTGACCTTTTCCTTGGTTTCAACGATCACATTCCACACGTTCCAGCGGACGGTGGGGGTAACGGTATACCGCCCGGGCAGGCTCACTTCCCGTTTGACCCTTTCCGTCAGTCGGAAATGAACAATGCTGCGCCAAGCGATGTAGGCGATGAGGATAAGATAAAGCATTGTATAAATGGGCACCGGCCGGTCAGGCATGATCCGCCAGAGACCGAAACTGATCAGATGGAGGGTGAAAATAAAAGGATCAAAAATGTTCAAGGTATTCCACGACAGCCACTTATGAGAGAACGGTCTCAGCGCCTGCGTTCCATATGTATTAAAGATATCAATAAAAATATGGATAAAAACGGCCAAAAAGGACCACAGCAGACAATGTGCAATGGCTCCGGGGAATAAAAGCGAAATGCCGGCTGTCAGAAGGAGCGGCCATATGATCAACATGGGAAGGGAATGGCTGAAACCACGGTGTTTCCGTATATAGAGCGCGTTTCCCCGAAAGCGGTAAAGCGTATCGATATCGGGGATTTCCGAACCGATTACTGTACTTAACAGCACGGCTTGCGCCGTTTCCGTGTCTGATGCGACGGCCGGGTCAAGATGCGCCAAGCCAAAAAGTCCGATTCCCATAACCAAATGAGTGGCCGTATCCATATGCCATCCCCCTTTTCACCATTTTACCTTAAAAAATCTAACAAAATTATATTACAAAAGCGGTTCCCTTTACCGTGAAAAAACAGATCAAGAAGTGAACATTCCATGGTAACCGTCTTCCTTATGTTCACTCTTACAGGAACTGCATTAGTAAGTTTACCGGATTTAGCTATTTGAGGCGGAATGTTAAAAATCGTACACTTTCATGAACATGAAGGTTGTGTATGATGGTTATAAGGATCTGTATACTGTTGCGCACTTCCTCTCATCACGGTTTTGAAAGAAGGAGGCTTCATCATTGTCAAAAGCGAAAATGGAAGAAGAAATGGATTGCCTGCTCAGCGAGGAAGTGGTGGCGGAAATTCGACGGTCGCTTCTTGACTGGTATCGGCGCAACCGGCGTGATCTGCCGTGGAGAAAAGAGAAAAACCCTTACAAGACTTGGGTTTCGGAAATCATGCTGCAACAGACGCGCGTAGATACCGTCGTTCCTTATTTTGAGCGGTTTATGGAGCAATTTCCCACCCTTGAGGCGTTGGCCGAGGCACCGGAAGAACAGGTGCTGAAAGCGTGGGAAGGGCTCGGTTATTACTCCCGGGCCAGAAATTTGCATGCTGCCGTTAAGGAAGTTGTCGCAAATTACGGGGGAAAGGTTCCGGATGATCTTGAGCGCATCTCCAAACTGAAAGGAATCGGTCCCTATACAGCCGGAGCGATTTTAAGCATCGCATACGACAAGAAAGCCCCGGCGGTCGATGGAAACGTAATGCGGGTTTTTTCACGCCTTTTTGCGCTTACGGACGATATTGCAAAGGTGTCCACACGGAAAAAGATGGAACGATTGGCGGAAACATTGATTCCGGATGAGGCTCCGGGGGATTTCAACCAGGCTCTGATGGAATTGGGAGCATTAATCTGTTCTCCGACTTCGCCACAATGTTTATTCTGCCCTGTTCTCTCGGTATGTGATGCATACCGTCTCGGAATGGAAGAAGAATTGCCGCGGAAAAAGAAGGCCAAACCGCCGACAGAGGAAGAGGTGGCCATTCTCTTGATCACCTGCGGGATGCACTTTCTTGTCGAAAAAAGGCCGGATCAGGGGCTGTTGGCCGGTCTTTGGGGATTGCCAACCATCGGATGGTCAGATCAAAAAGAAATGGAGTCCATTTTGGAATTTTGTGACCAAAAACAAATCCCTGCGACGAAATTTATGATAAAGGGGCAATTTGAACACATCTTCAGCCATCGCCACTGGAAAGTCACCGTGATGACAGTGGAGACGCCCGATACCGGTTGGGAGGTTCCGGAGAACTGGAAATGGGTGACAAAGGAAACGATTGGGGAAATAACGTTAGCCAATGTTTACCATAAAGCCTTGCAATTATGACGCAGATCAGGCAAGAGCTTGAGACGCAAAAAACTTCATCCAACGAAGGAGATCAGGAATGTGGTTGGTTCACATGAACATGCAGACAACATGCCTGAAGACGAATAAATGGTTTTCTGTTTGAATCGAAACATTTTCTTTATGCTGTTGGTCTAAATACGTGAGGAAACGAATCAGTCCGGAGCCCCAGGCCGTTTAGGTTGCCAGAATCCGTTTAATTTTTGTTTGGTCCTTTGATTCAGTTGATTTCCTTAAAAAGAGAATACTTGCAGAGGAGAGAGAGCGGGTGGAAGACAAAAAAAAGCGCGAACCCGAACAGCCTTTGTCCGAGGAAAGGGACGAACGGAAAGAAATAAAGGGGGCGGGGGAGTCACCAGCTTCACCGGAACCGGGCACGGAAGTGAGGCATGAAGAAGAGCGGAGTGAAAAGACATCAACAGAACCGGAACAGGCGCATCCTGATAAACCGGCGGATTTTCCGCTTTCGTCCCGATGGGATTTCGGTTCAAGCGAAAAAGACGGCCCCCTGTCGAAGAATGAAAACGCCAACAGCAGCGATGTCGACGTACCCGCCAGCGCGGATCATCATCCTGAGCCGGTGCAGGTGGAAGTGCAGAAACCGGCAAATCCCCGGCCAGAGTCCGCCAAGGAGGATACGGGAATCTTTTCCGCAATCAAAAGAGAGGTTCACAGCACTCCAAAACCAAAGAAAATCCTCATTGCCACTCTGGTCGCCTCGATGACCGTGGCCGGTTTGTTCGGTTTTGGCGCATATGCGTTTGATTCCAGCAAAGTCAAGGCGGACGTCCCGGCTGCTGTGAAAGAACAGCCGAAACCGGCTAAGTTGCAATTATATTTGGATGATAAAAAATTTGAGCTAGATCTGCTCAGTATCGGTTATGACGGGAAAGATTTATCGACGATCAATCAGGAAAAGCTGGCAAAATGGCTGGACAGTGTCAGGGATCAAGTGAAAATCGAACCGAAAAACGCCAGATTTAAGCACAATAAATGGGGAAATCCGATCATTCGCGGGGAAGAAGGCCGAGTGATGGATGTGAAGACCGTGAAAACGTGGTTGAAAGACCTTCGCCCCTATATCAACAAGCCGACGCAAATTCCCACCATTTCGGTTGCGCCGAAAGTTTCCTCGGCAGACCTGCGTGAAGTGAACAAAAAGATGATCGGCAGTTACACCACCAAGTTTGATCCGGGGAACGTAAACCGTACCACCAACATCAAACTGGCTTCGGCCCGAATCAATAATCTTGTACTTTTGCCAGGAGAGCGTTTTTCCTTCAATAAAGTCGTCGGAGAGCGGACGGCTGCCCGGGGGTATAAACCGGCGCACGTGATCGTCAAAGGGGAGTTTACGGAAGGGATTGGCGGCGGCATCTGCCAGGTTTCCTCCACGCTCTACAACAGTGTCGATGAAGCGGGACTAAAGGTCACGGCGATTCAACACCACAGCGCCGAGGTGACTTATGTGCCGAAAGGACGGGATGCCACCGTCTCCTGGGGAGGACCTGATTTCCGCTTTAAAAACAATTTGAACAAACCGGTTCTGCTGAAAATTAAAATTTCCGGTTCCCATCTTACGGTCAATGTATATACCAGCCCGGGAGCCAAGGTTCAGTCGCGCAAAGTTGAGAAAGCACCTGAATCGTTCAGCACGATCACGGTTGATCCGACAAAACCAAATGCGCAATTGCCCAAAACGACAACCAGTCAGTAAAAGCAAATCCCCCTTGGTTGTCCCGGTGTTCAATGAAACACCCGGATCACCGGAGGGGGATTTTTTGCGCAGGCGATGACCGGAAAACCGCGTTCCTCATGCATTCAGCTTGCCATCCCTTTAAAAATGGTCATAAATATTCGGCGTTTGGCTGTTCCATGTCTGATTGCCCCTGTTTTCGATCTCTTTTATGACCTGACGGTGCAAGCTGGCGCCTTGCTGGTTTAAGTAAGGAGACATTTGCGCCATAATAAAGTGGTGGTACGAAAGTTCATCCAGATTCCAGTCTGTTAAGGGTGTCATGCTCAATTCTTCAAGGTTTCGGCCAGTATACACAATCCATCACCTCAAAAAAAGTATTGGATAAAAAGAAAAAGATCATGCATTTTTGCAAAAGAAGGACGTTGTTGCAATGAAATGGATCATACGTGAAATTCCTTTCAAGGTTCGCCCGGAACACGTCTTTGCCCATCTCTACCGGGATGAACCCTATGCATTTTGGCTCGACGGAAATCGTCTGGCACCGGGACTGAGCCGGTACTCCTTTATGGGGGCCAATCCCTCTTTTTTGGTTCGGGTGCAGTCAGGGAAAATCGAATGGATTCACCAAAACACCGTGCAAGCTGACACAGGGGACCCTTTTCAAGCGATTCAAAAGTTGCTGGATGAGCATCAAACGCCCGCAGGAACCGGCAAGCCTTTTCCGTTCATCGGGGGGTTGGTCGGCTATTTTGGTTATGAAATGAACCGGTTTATTGAGAAACTTCCCGATCTCCCGGAGGATCCCACCCAGGCTCCGGTGTCATGGTGGATGTTTGCCGACCAGGTTCTCATTTACGATCAGCTGGAAGGAAAATCATATTTGAGCAAACGGGTCAACGACAGTGACGGGGAAAAAGATCTGGAGCAGTGGCTGTCCGCCGTAAAACGGGCATCTGATACACCGCTTCCCGAACCCGACATTTCTCCTGCGGAGGGGAGTACGCCGTTTGCCCAAGTGGAATCGTATGATTCCTACTGCCGCAAAATCAGGAGAATCCTCGGGGAAATCGCTGCGGGCAATATCTATCAGGCGTGTTTCACCCACCAGCTTTCCGCTGATTTTTCCGGTCATCCCTTTGATCTGTACCGGATATTGCGCCGGATCAATCCCGCTCCTTTTTCCGCCTATCTGCGGTTTGGCGATCTCTTTGTCCTCTCTACTTCCCCTGAACGGTTTTTGAAGCTGGAAGGGCGGAGGCTGGAGAGCAGACCGATCAAGGGAACGAGGCCGCGGGGAAGGAGTGCGGAAGAAGATGATGCGCTCGTCTTGGACTTGAAATCAAATGAGAAGGACCGTGCGGAAAATGTCATGATTGTTGATTTGGTGCGCAATGATCTGGGAAAGGTATGCGAAACTGGCAGTGTCCGCGTATCGGAACTGTTGAAAGTGGAATCTTATGCTACCGTCCATCAGTTGGTGACGGTCGTTGAGGGGAGGCTGAAGCCGGACGTTCCGGCGCTTGAGGCAATTCGGGCAGCTTTTCCCGGAGGTTCCATGACCGGAGCCCCGAAAATTCGGGCGATGGAGATTTTGCATGATTTGGAGCCGGTGGCCCGCGGCATCTATTCCGGCGGTTTGGGTTATTTGGATGTTCGCGGCGGCTTTGATCTCAGCATGGTCATCCGCACGATCATTGTCCGGGAGGGAAAGGCCTTTTTTCATGTCGGCGGGGGCATAGTGGCCGATTCTGATGAACAGCTGGAATATCAGGAATCGATGGACAAGGCATTGGCGCTGAAGAAGGCGATCCTTCTGGCCGGAGATCGCTGTCCGAGCCCCATCGTGTAAAAGGCGGTTTCCTGCCCCGTTTTCCCTGAGTCCGATTGTTCGTCCTTCCGTGTGGCAGATTTTGTTGGATTCAGGGTTCTCCGGTTCTCTTCACGTTCCGTTTTTGTTCATGCGGGCGGTCATAAATGGGTTAAATTGGTGTGGTTTAGGATAAAATGGGAATAGGGAGAAAATTTTATCTGTAATCTTTAATCTTTGCATCGTTTTGCCAGTGGAATGTCGGGCAGGATCGAAACGGAAGGAGACCGACAGATGAAAACAGCGCCGCCACACGGTGTCAGAAAGCCATGGTTTTCTTGGGTGTTCAAAGGTTCAGCTTGCCTGCATTTCGTGTCCGTTCTGCTGATTTTATTTGTTTTACTGCAGATGGCGAAACAGCCTTGGTTGTCGAGATCCGTTTATTTTCTGGAACATGAAAAATGGGTCATGCTCGCCTGGGTGAGTTCGTTTCTGGCCGTGCTCTCATTTTTGGCCATCTATACGATTTTGTTATTTGCCTTAAATGACCGGTTTCGCATCATTTTGCAATGGGCCTGGTTGATTCAACTGATCGGAGGGGCGGTCTTTCTGCTTTACCATCTGGTGCAGATGCTTCTGTTTCCTCTCATGGTTCATCTTTTTTTGCAGATGCCGACGCTGAATCTGATCCGGCATCTGGAGGAATGGGACTCGTTATTGATCCGGATGGTCGGTGTATTTGGACCCACGTGCTGGGCGATCGGGGGGTTAATTTACACCGCGGTGATGTTCCGCACCAGGGAATTTTCTCCGTTCCTCAGCTGGTGGTCGCTGCTGGTTTGGACGGTGGTGCTGGCCGGAGTTGTCAGTTTTCGATGGATGGGTTTTCATGTTTCCTTTTTACAAGGATTTGCCATTTTTATCTTTATTCCCTGGTTGTGGAATATGGGTGAGCAGGTAAAATCGGGATTTTCTAATTAAGCAGGATGGTTTTCGCAGATTGAAATAAAAATGAAACTTGAGGTAAAATAGAAAAGCCAAGGTATGTGATACTTCCCCAATGGAGGAGAATCAGGTTATGCGCCTACGCTCTTTTCAACTGGCAGATGTACATGACGTTTTAAGAATCTGGCAGATGACAGCTTCCCATCAGAAGGAAAGGGAAACGCTTCGGGTTTTGTATGAACAGTTAGCTTACGACCGGGATCTGGTTATTGTGGCCGAAGCACCGGATCAACGGGTGATCGGAGCCATTGTGGGAACAATTGACAAACACACGGGATTCTTCTATTGTCTCGCTGTTGACCCGAACTTCCAGAAACAAAGGGTCGGTACTGCATTAGTGCGTGAATTGGAGTATCGTTTTTTGCAAAAAGGGGTAAAAAGGATTTGGATCACGGTAGACAAGGGTACGGAAAAATTGCTCCCCTTTTACCAATATCTCGGTTACAGCAATACTTGTTCCACCCGTTTGGAAAAAGAGCTGTTTGTCAGTCAGCGATGTACTGGTTGATCGTTGTTTTTGTTTTTTGCCTATGGTTTTGTCTGTTTTTAATCTGCCTGAAGTACGGCAGATTTTTTTTGTGTCCAAATCCTTTCAGGAGGGGAGAGGAAGATAAATGTCTTCCCACATAAAAGGGTATCTGTTTTATGTTAAGAATACTACACTTTGAATACGCTTTCAAATTAAAATTATTTGAACGGCTTATTTTTTTTGTTGGATTGACTGGTAAGCATAAGGCGGAAAAGCCGGAACAGATTTAGATGGCGAACGGTTCGTGTTAAAAAATAAATCATTATTTTAGATGATGGTTTAAAGGAATCTGCCGAAGTTTTTGTGAATGGCTGCTATATTGGGGAGAATGCGGATGGTTGCGTGCCGGAAGCAAAGGAAAGGATGAAAAATAAGGAATTCCCTTAGAAATCAATCATAAAGCAATTCCGGCCGATTTGATTATTCCCTGTTGACATCAGGGGTTTTTTTTCACATAATTACTACTAACAATTGAGAGCGAAACGTGATGACAAGGACCAGTAGAGCATTCCCCAACTGTACAGAGAGCGAAACCCGCAGGTTGAGAGGTTTTGCCAGTTGGCTGCTCGAACCCATCCTTTGATGCGGCTGATGATAAATCAGATCGGGGCCAACCCGTTATCCTGAGCGATGTTAAATCGCGCTGAGCTGGGCGCTTTCATGGCGTCAACAAAGGTGGTACCGCGGGAGTTAACCTCTTTCGTCCTTTGGGATGAAGGAGGTTTTTGTTTTTTAGTCATCAAAAGGAGGTAGAAATCCATGTTACAAGAGCGAACCATTGGCTTTATCGGGGCAGGTTCCATGGCTGAAGCGATTTTGGCAGGATTGCTCCGGCAAAAGGAGGTAAGCCGGAAACAGATCTCGATTATCAACCGCGAGGATCAGGAACGGTTGAAAGAACTGACCGAAAGATACCGGTTGGACGAAACGAAGCAACGTATCGAAACAGTAGCGAAATCGGACATTGTGATTTTGGCAGTCAAACCGAAAGATGTGCCGGAAGTGTTGCAGACCTGGGGCCATCTCTTTTCGGAAGATCAGATGCTGTTGTCGGTGGCGGCAGGCATTTCAACCTCTCTGCTTGAGCAGCACGTCGCCGGAAAGATGGCGGTGATTCGTGTCATGCCAAATACCTCTTGTGCCGTCGGTCAGTCGGCGACGGCGATTTGTCCGGGGAGCCACGTCAGCCCGGAGCAACTGGAAACAGCTCGACTGATTTTTCGCAGTATCGGATCGGTTATCGTCGTTGATGAGTCTTTGATGGATGCAGTCACCGGATTGTCCGGCAGCGGGCCCGCCTATGTTTATTATCTGGCAGAGTCCCTGGAGGCGGCGGGGATTTCGGCCGGGCTTTCCCCGGAAACGTCACGTGCATTGACCGTGCAAACCTTGCTCGGAGCGTCGCAAATGCTCCTCAAGACCGGCAAGGCGGCGGAAGAATTGCGACGTGAAGTCACCTCACCGGGAGGGACCACGATGGCCGGGCTCGAAGTTTTGGATCAATACCAGCTGAATGAAGCGATAAAAAAAGCTGTGCTCAGGGCCAAAGCCCGTTCGGTTGAAATGGGACAGCAAATTGCGATCACTTTCTGATACCGGGGGCATGGAGAAGACGACTCCATGCCTTTTCCCGCTTACGAAGAAATTTAAACATTTAAATCAACGAAAGTGGGGAAAGGCAGACATCAGGATCGGGCGAGTCTATAATGAAAACGTGTTAATTTCAAATAATAACCAAGTGAATTTTAAGATAATCAGATTGGCTGCCGTTTGTCAATCCTTTTTCCGCGAAGAGGCGCCGGAGTGCTTGCGGGCGCGCACATGTCGGCCACGAGGGACTCAGCCCGTCCCGACCCACCTGTTTTTATTCACTTTGATCCCGGGATTGCGCTTGTCGCGGCCGGAATGCTTTTTGTCTGATCCCGGCCAAGAGCAACGCCTCAGGCTTTAAATGATAAATTCTGAGTTTTAGGTGTTTTATTTTTTTCTCTTTTTGGAAATAAAGAAACTAGAGCGCTTGAGGTGAGGAAAATGATACCAAAAAAGGGTGATACGATTCGCATTGAAAGCTTAAAATACGGGAATTTGATGCACAGGGCTTGGAAAAAATCGGTGATTTTGCAACCGGGAGAACCGCTGGTACTTGCCAACTACAATGCAAAAGTGGTAGAAAAAAATGGTGTTGAATGGGATTTTCCGGGTTTGGCAATTTGTCTTTTTTCCAAGCGCGATTGGTTCCATACGGTTATCTTGTATGACGACCAGTTCCGGCTCAAGGAGTATTACTGCAACATTGCATCACCCTACTGGTGGGACGAAGCGGGAAAAACGCTCTGCTATATCGACTACGATTGGGATTTGATCGTCAAGCCTGATTGGCATTACCAATGGGTGGATGGGGACGAGTTTGAAGCGAATCGCTTGCACTACGGATATCCCCAAACGGTTGTGGACAGTGTGAACAGAGCCAAACAGGAACTGGAAGGACGGGTATTGCGGCAGGAGGAACCATTTTCTCCCGAATTCGCTCCATTTTGGTATCATCAGTACCTAATGCTGAAGACTGAAGCGGGATGATGGAGTGAATGTGCATGTTTCGGGTAAAGGGACTGAATAGATGGACGATGTTGGTCATCTATGCAGCCGTGTTTGCCTGGGCAGTCAATCAGTACGGGATAGCGTTATCAGTTGTAAACGGCACTTCGATGCAACCGACTCTGCAGGATGGTGACCGGCTTCTTGTCAATCGTTTTGCGTTTGTACTGGATCAGCCGAAGGTGGGGGAAGTGATTACTTTTCGCGATCCGTCCGACCATCACCGGTTTCTGGTCAAACGGGTGATCGGTGTGCCGGGGGACACAATCGAGATTCGAAACGGGCAGCTTTATCGCAACGGGAAGAAGGTACATGAGGCTTATACGGATTGCCCGATCGAAGATGGCAATTTCGGCCCGATCCGGGTAAAGCGCGGGACCGTGTTTGTCATGGGTGACAACCGTCACCGCTATGCCAGCAGGGACAGTCGGTATAGCAGCGTTGGACTCGTTCCCGACGATTTACTCGATGGGAAGGTGGAGCTTATTTTATGGCGGCCTTCATTATCAGCTTCGCTTTGATGCTGAATGAAGAAAACAATTTAAAATAGGTATAAAAGTCAAAAATTGTTCACAAAAACCAAATTGCTTAATTGCTTAAATGTCGCATAATAGGTAAGTGTTTACCGCTTTCCCTCAATCCCGTAAAAATAAATCAATCGCCTGGCAAAAGGCGGGTTGATAGACGGCCCATAAACATAAAAGCCAATCAAATCTGATTCTTTGGAGGTAATGACACAATGGATCTGTTAGCAAAAACACGTCGCATTTCCAAGATTTTGCAAAAAAATGTAGGCCACCATTTGGTTGACTTCGATGAAGTTGCACAAGTTCTCTGTGACATCATCGGCGCCAATATCTATGTGGTCAGCGCAGAAGGAAAGCTGCTCGGCATGGCGATCAACCATGACTTGGCCAACGAGCGGATGGAACAATATCTCAAAAACCGCGAGTTCCCGGTTGATTATGCCAAACTTCTCATGGAAGTAGACCAAACCATGACCAACGTTGGTGTGGACAGCCCTTATACCGCTTACCCGACGGAGATGAAGGACATGTTCCGCGAAGGGTTTACCACCCTGGTGCCGATCATTGGCGGTGGGGATCATCTGGGTACGCTGGTGCTGTCCCGCCTGAACACGCGTTTTGAAGAAGAAGACCTGATCTTGGCTGAGTATGGAGCAACCGTTGTCGGGATGGAAATTTTGCGTGAACGTGCCGGTCAGGTAGAAGAAGAAGCACGCAGCCGCGCAGTCGTGCAATTGGCGATCAATTCGCTCTCCTTCAGTGAATTGGAAGCGGCAGAACACATCTTTAATGAGCTGGATGGAATGGAAGGATTGCTCGTTGCAAGTAAAATTGCCGATCGTGTCGGAATCACGCGTTCCGTTATTGTAAATGCGCTGAGAAAACTCGAAAGCGCAGGTGTCGTGGAATCCCGTTCGCTCGGAATGAAAGGGACCTACATCAAAATTCTCAATCCGAAACTGCTCCCAGCCCTTGAAAAAGCCAGACATTAAAAAACAAACAAGAAAAGGTCCGAGTCTCACAAAAGAGTCTCGGCCTTTTTTATTTTGAACGAAAATTCAGTATTATTTATGATATAATAGTTTTGCTCCAAAAAGATGTTTCTCGTGTTTTCCTCCCCTTGCCTGTTTGGGCGAGATTGGTTACAATCTGGCATCTGAGGGCATTTGCTTCCGCAGGTGAACCAGTTTTGCACCGATGACTTACTGCTTAGACTCAAAAACCTGTGTTTTAACATTTTTAAAAAATTGCCATGAATCTTTTTGGGTCTAACTTTCGTTATAAAAAGTGTAAGGCGTTAAACAACTAAACCGAAGAAGATACAGCAGAGGATGAAACGGGGAAGAGCGGGGTTGTATGTGCCGGAGGGACAAATTCTCCTTCGGTCGTCTTGCACCATACTCCGGGCCATGGCAATGTGGATATAAAAGCAAATTGTAGGGGTTGAATAAAGATGGGGAGTATGAGACGTTATCTTCGGTTTGTTAAGCCTTATTGGAAAGAAATCTGCTTGACAATGGCGATCGGGATTTTAAAATTCGGGATTCCGCTGTTGTTGCCGCTGTTATTGAAGTATGTGGTCGATCATCTGTTGCTCAGTTCGATGGCGGCACATGAAAAATTGCAGAAACTCGCCTGGGTGATCGGCGGAGCTTTCCTGCTGTTTACGGTGGTCCGAATCCCGGTCGAGTATTACCGGCAATATTTTGCCCAATGGACAGCGAGCAAAATTTTGTTTGATATTCGCAACCGGTTGTTTGATCACATTCAAAGACTATCGTTGAAGTTTTATCAGAATCAGAAGGTCGGGCAGATTATCTCTCGCGTGATCAATGATGTCGAACAGACAAAAGAATTTGTCGTAACCGGGATGATGAATATCTGGCTGGATCTGTCGACCCTTCTCATCGCCGTATCGATGATGATTTGGATCGATCCGTTCATGACCGCTGTTTCCCTTGCGATTTTTCCGTTATATGCGGTTTCGGTCAAATATTTTTTCCAAAACATGCGTCGCTACACGAAAGAGCGCTCGCAGGCACTGGCCGAATTGCAAGGGCATTTGCACGAACGAATTCAAGGGATTTCCGTTATTCGCGCTTTTCATTTGGAAAGGGAAGAACAAGAGCAATTTGAAAAACGAAATGCTTATTACTTGGATAAAGCGTTGTTGCAAACAAGGTGGATCGCCAAAACATTTGCGGCGATCAACACGATTACTGATTTGGCCCCGATTATCGTGATCGGAACATCAGCCTATCTCGTGATTGAACATAAGTTGACCATTGGTGCGTTAACGGCCTTCTATGGCTATATGGGCCTGATTTATAATCCGATTCGCCGCCTGGTTAACTCTTCCACAACTTTGACCCAGGCCTTTGCTTCAATGGATCGGGTGTTCGAGTTCATGGATGAGACCTATGATATCTTCGATCTTCCGCAGGCTCGTGAGATCCCGGCGGTTAAGGGGAAAATTGAGTTTGAAAATGTTCGGTTTCGTTATCATGACGACCAGGACTGGATCTTGGACGGAGTGAATTTTTCCGTTGCTGCCGGACAGACGGTGGCACTGGTCGGGCCGAGTGGTGGAGGAAAATCCTCGATTATCTCCCTGATCCCCCGTTTTTACGATGTGATCGAGGGACAGGTGAAAATAGACGGAATCGATGTGAAAGATTTTACAATGCGCAGTTTGCGGAGCCATATCGGAATGGTTTTGCAGGAAAACATTTTGTTCAGCGGTTCAGTGGAGGAAAATATCCGGATGGGAAAGGTTACAGCGACCAAAGAAGAAATCATCGAAGCGGCAAAAGCAGCAAACGCCCACGAATTTATCATGGAACTTCCGGACGGGTATGAGACGGAGATCGGGGAGCGGGGTGTCAAACTGTCCGGAGGCCAGAAGCAGCGGATTGCTTTGGCCAGGGTTTTTCTCAAGGACCCGGAAATCCTGATTTTGGACGAAGCAACATCGGCACTTGATCTGCAATCCGAACATCTGGTTCAGGAATCGCTGAACCGCCTGGCGAAAAATCGAACGACAATCGTAGTCGCACACCGGCTTTCCACTATTACACATGCGGATCAAATTCTGGTTATCGAGCACGGCCGTGTAGCGGAACAAGGGACACATGAAGAATTGTTGCGGAAAAACGGATTGTACGCCGATTTATTCAATGTACAGAATTTGGACGGGACCGTAAATGATCCGCAGACGGCAAATCGGGACTCTCACCACTTGATGGAGGGGAAACATGCGTAAAACCTTTGAAATCAACTACGAATGGGATATTGTACATATTCGCAGTGAAGCGCGCGAATTATCCAGGGAAGTGGGATTTGACGAACTGGATCAAGCGCGTATCGTACAATCGATCTCAGAATTGGCACGCAATGTCGTTCAATATGCGGATAAGGGAATCATTACGATCGCGACGGTGGAGGAAGAAGACCGGAAAGGAATTAAGATTCAGGTACAGGATACCGGGCCGGGCATTCCGAATTTGGAAGAATTGGCCAAGGGGAAAAATCAAAATCTGGGTGAAACCTCAGGATTGCAGCAAGTTTACATGCTGATGGATGAACTAAAGCAAATCCCCGTCGAAAACGGAACGTGTGTGGAAGCGGTAAAATGGCTTAAATCGAGCCGTATGCTTCATGAAAAATAATAAATTCATCAAAAAACGGTACGTTTCCCGCGGAAGGAAACCGTGCCGTTTTTTTGTCCCGTTCTCATTTCCAGGAAAATCCCGGCAGTTGATCAAAAATTGTTCACAGATATGTCACCTTCAAACAAATGCCATCGTTTAGACTAAAATAGAAAGGATTTAATGAAAGGAAAGCGGGCAAAAGGGATATAATATCGGTGATTCATTGTTATATCTCTGAATGAGCCATCCATGCCACCCTTGCATGAAGGTTGTTGATCATCTAAAATGGTGATGATATAAACCATGACTTTTGACATTTCTCGATTCCAATATTTGAGAAATGGAATGTAAAATCATAGGGCATTCTACCTACGATTGTTACATTTTTTGCATGTTATAATCAAATATTTCCCGCTTTCTGTATAGCCATAACCTGTTTTCCAAGTGGGGAAAACAGTTTTATTTCACTGCGTTTCTTGGCTTAGAAAGGAGGTCTGTGCGGTGGAACCATTATCTCAGCAAACCGCTGCAGATCGCATCATCAAAACGGAGCCATTTGAATCAGCATCTAAAGCTACCTGGCGTGATTATATCGAAATTACCAAACCAGGGATCAATAAAAGCAATTTGATTGCAACTTTTGCCGGATACTGGGTGGCTGCAGGAATCCACTCATTTCAATTGGTAACCCTTCTGATCACGTTGCTTGGAACGGCTTTGGTGATTGCCGGCAGCTGTACGTTGAATAACTTTATTGACCGCGATATAGACCCTTTGATGGAGCGTACCAAGACAAGGCCGGTGGCCGGGGGAAGGATCAAGCCGGCGGTGGCGCTTTGGTACGGAATCAGTCTGACGGTGCTGGGACTCCTGATCCTTGCGTTCGGAGTCAATCTGCTAGCCGCGATTCTCGGTTTTATCGGTTCATTTGTCTATGTCGTCATCTACAGCATGTGGCTGAAGAGAACCAGCACGTTGAACACGGTGGTCGGCGGTTTTTCCGGGGCAGTTCCGCCGATGATCGGTTGGGTTGCTGTCACTTCGCACATTGATTTAAATGCCTGGGCTCTGTTTTTGATTCTGTTTATGTGGCAGCCTCCTCATTTCTTCGCGTTGGCGATGCGCAAAGCGGAGGATTACCGTGCGGCTGGAATTCCCATGTTGCCGGTTGTCAAGGGAGCCGCGGAGACCAAGAAACAAACGCTGTTCTTTACGGTTATGTTGTTTTTCTCTTCTCTGTTGCTCTTCTTTACGGGAGCGTGTGGCTGGATTTATCTGGTTCTCGCTCTTATTCTGGGCGGAATCTATATTGCTTTGGCATGGAAAGGCTTCAAAACGCAGGATCACGAAAAATGGGCAAAGCAGCTGTTTTTCTACTCCCTGATCTATTTGACGGCGATCCTGTTTGCCATGGTTTTAGATGTTACGATCTATGATCTGATTCAAATGCTGTAAGAATGGATACAGTGCTTAATAAGAGCTTCATATAGATTTGGAGATGCACTGTTGTAAATCATTGATCCGGCCTTGGGCTCTTGAGGCCGGATCAAGCTAACAGAAAGTGAGGTTGGATCGTGGTGAGTCGACAACGTATGTGGCGAGTCTTGCCAGTATTCGCACTACTTGCGCTCGCTCTGTCAGGGTGCAGCAACAGCAAGGTGGAAATGAACGTTCTCGACCCGCACGGATCAGCGGGTGAGAAACAATTGGATCTCATCAATTGGAGCTTCATTCTCATGCTTGCCGTTTTTGCAGTAGTGACGACGATTTACATTTATGTGCTGATTCGCTACCGGAAACGGAAAGGCATTGACCGCATGCCGGAACAGGTTCATGGTAATACCGTACTGGAAATTGTATGGACTGTCATTCCGATTATCTTATTGGCGATTCTGGCGGTTCCGACGGTAAGCACTACCTTTGATCTTTCCGAGAAGCCGAAAACAAAGGATGCGATTCGCGTTGTGGTCACAGGTCACCAATATTGGTGGGAATTCGAGTATCCGGACCTGGGAATTAAAACGGCGCAAGAGTTACATATTCCTGTCGGCAGAAAAGTTGATCTGGAAATCCACGGGAAAGACGTCTTGCACTCTTTCTGGGTACCATCACTCCAAGGGAAAACAGACGTAGTCCCCGGCCGCGTCAACCATATGACTCTGGATGCCGACAAACCTGGTGTCTATCAGGGGAAATGCGCTGAATTGTGCGGTGCCGGCCATGCTTTGATGGATTTCAAGGTGATCGCTTCGAATGATGCCGACTTCAATAAATGGGTCGCAGAAATGAAAGCCCCTCCAGCTCCCGTGACAACGGCAAGCGAGAAAAAAGGGGAACAGCTTTTCCAGCAAAACTGCATGGGCTGCCATGCTGGAATCAATCCAAATGTCCAAGGCCCGGATTTGAACAAGTTCGGGACGCGCACAACAATTGCAGGCGTTTTGCCTCATGATGAACAGCATTTGAAACAATGGCTTCATAATCCGCAAGCAGTTAAGCCGGGAGCCTTGATGCCGAAAATCAATTACTTGCAACCGGATGAAATTCAGGCATTGACCGATTACTTGATGAGTCGAAAGTAACCGTTTTTTTTGGGCGGGAAATTTCGCAATCTCTACTCATCTCACAAAACTATTAATCTATCAAAAGTAGAAAGAAGGAGGGAACACCATGGGGACGCTGATAGTGCTGATCGTATTTGCGCTGTTTCTTACGGCGATCCTTACCGGGGGGTATAACAAAACCTTCTTGGAACGCGTAAAAAATAGCAAAGTATGGGATTGGCTCACCACGGTGGACCATAAGAAGATTGGGATTTTATACTTTCTGTCGGGTTTCTTCTTCTTCCTGGTCGGCGGAATCGAAGCGCTGTTTATGCGGTTGCAATTGGTGGTTCCCCACAACGACCTGTTTGTCGGGGATACGTTTAACGAATTGCTGACCATGCATGGAACGACCATGATCTTCATGGCGGCGATGCCGATGATCTTTGGTCTGATGAATGCGGTCGTTCCCCTGCAGATCGGTGCGCGGGACGTCGCTTTTCCCTTTGTCAACGCGCTCGGGTTCTGGCTTTTCTTCGCCGGTGGGCTTTTAATGAATCTCTCCTGGATTTTCGGCGGTGCGCCGGACGCTGGCTGGACTTCTTATACTTCGCTCGCTTTGAACAATTACAGTCCCGGACCGGGTGTCGATTTCTATGTGCTCGGCTTGCAGATTGCCGGGATCGGAACCTTGATCGGTGGTCTGAACTTCATGGCCACAATCATCAATTTGCGTGCTCCGGGCATGACTTTTCTGCGGATGCCGATGTTCACATGGACCAGCTTTGTTACATCAACCATCATCCTGTTTGCTTTTCCTCCCTTGACAGTCGCTCTTCTGCTGCTCATGTTTGACCGTTTGTTCGGTTCGCATTTCTTTGATTACACCATGGGTGGAAGCGCTGTAATCTGGGAGCACTTGTTCTGGATCTTCGGCCATCCGGAAGTGTACATCGTGATTTTGCCGGCCTTCGGGGTGATGTCCGAAGTAATCAGCACATTTTCGCGTAAGCGCCTGTTCGGTTACACTTCGATGGTGTTTGCGACCGTTTTGATCGCATTCCTTTCCTTCATGGTTTGGGTGCACCACATGTTTACCGTTGGACTTGGACCGGTGTCGAACTCTATCTTTGCGGTGGCGACAATGGCCATTGCAGTGCCTACCGGGATCAAGGTGTTCAACTGGCTCTTTACCATGTGGGGCGGCGAAATTCGCTTCACGACAGCGATGCTGTTTGCCATCGGGTTTATCCCGACCTTTGTGATGGGGGGGATGACCGGGGTGATGCTTGCTGCTCCGCCGGCTGACTTCCAGTACCAGGACAGCTACTTCGTCGTGGCCCACTTCCACTACGTACTTGTTGGCGGTACCGTGATGGGATTGTTTGCCGGAGCTTACTACTGGTGGCCGAAAATGTTCGGCAAGATGCTGAATGAGACCATCGGAAAAATCCATTTCTGGACATTCCTGATCGGGTTTCACCTCACTTTCTTTCCGCAGCACTTCCTGGGACTGTTCGGAATGCCGCGACGCGTCTTCACCTACCAGCCGGGCATGGGGCTGGACAGTCTCAACCTGATCAGTACTATCGGGGTAGTGGGAATGGCCATCGGAACGATCGCTTTCTTGTACAACATCTACTGGTCGTTCAAAAAAGCGGCTCCTGCTCCGGCCGATCCGTGGGACGGGCGTACGCTGGAATGGGCGATTTCGTCACCTCCGCCGGTTTACAACTTTGCCCAATTGCCGTTGGTGCGCGGGTATGATGCCTGGTGGATGGAAAAACAGGCAGGAAACAAAAGTTTGCCTCCTGCTGAACCGCTCGGCTCGATTCATATGCCATCTTCATCCTTCATTCCCATCCTGATGGCGCTCGGATTTTTCATCGCCGGTTTCGGGTTCATCTTCCGCGGCAATTTCGTCGGTGCAATAATCGGGTTGGTGCTGGTAATCGTTTGCCTGTTCTTGCGTTCATTTGATCGTGATCATGGTTACCACATTGAACCGGATGAGATTGAAGAAACGAATAAGGGGGTTCAGGCATAATGGCAACACATACGGAAGCAAGCAGAAGTCCCCATATGCCGAACCATCTGGAGACGGCCACATTTGAGGGCAGAAATAAAGTTCTTGGATTTTGGTTGTTCCTTGGGGCAGAAACCGTTCTTTTCGCCTGTCTGTTTGGTACCTATCTGGCTTTGCGGCATCAAACGATGGGCGGTCCATCCGGACATGAACTGTTCGATTTGAAATTGGTCGGTTTGGCCACGGCTTTCCTTCTCACCAGCAGCCTGACCAGCGTACTGGCCATTCTGGCGATGAACCAACTGAAAAAGAAGGTAATGATGTTCTGGCTGGCAGTAACCGTTTTGTTGGGACTCGCCTTCCTCATTTTGGAGATCAACGAGTTTATTCATTATGTGCATGAAGGGCATACTTTTACGAGCAGTGCCTTTGGCTCTTCCTTCTACGCTCTTGTGGGCACGCACGGAGCGCACGTAACTTTCGGGATTATTTGGATTTCCACACTGATGTTGCAAGCTGCCGGACGGGGCATCACGGAGGAAATGGCTCCCAAACTGTTTGTGGCCAGTCTGTATTGGCACTTTATCGATGTTGTTTGGGTCTTCATTTTCACGCTCGTGTATCTTCTCGGAAAGGTGGGGTAAGCGGTGACAGAAAACCAACATTCCGATAATCACGCCGTATCACCTAAGCCGGAAAGCGCGGTCAAACACTTGATTTCTTTTCTGATCATGATTATACTGACGGCGGCAGCTTTTTATGTGGTGATCAAATCGGGCTCTGTCGTTGCCGAACATCTTATTCTGCCGCTGATTCTCGTGTTTGCCGTCATCCAGGTTTTCCTGCAGCTGTTCACCTTCATGCATCTTGGACAGAAAGGATCGACTTACTATGCGATCTTTATCATGCTGGGAATTGTGATTGCGGTAATTTCTGCGGTAGGAATTATTTTGATGTAAGAAAAAATGCCCTCTGCCAGCGACAGGCCGGAGGGCATTTTTTCTGAGAAAGTGGTCGGTCAGCGGGCACCATGCCGGAGAATTGCATCCCGGGTTGAGCCGAAAAAATGAACGGTTTTTTGTAAGGAGGTTATGCTTTGTGCAAGGAAGTGTGATTGCGCTGGTCAGTACATCGTGTACCACGATCAGCGCCATTCTGATGGCGATCGGATGGGTGATGATCCGACGGGGCAACGTCAAGGTGCATCGCCGTCTGATGATTGCCTCCGTAATCTTCGCGGCGGGCTTTTTCGCCCTTTATATGTACCGGACGATGTTTCTCGGAAACGTGCCATTTGGCGGACCTCATTATCTGTTGCCGTATTACACGGCTTTTCTTACCTTCCACATCACGGTGACTTCAATCGCTCCGATCTTGGCGGTAATTACACTTTATTTCGCCTATAAAAAGCGTTTTGACCGTCACCGTGCGTTCGGCCGCTGGACGGCACGGATCTGGTTTGTTGGGGCGATTACCGCGATCACAACCTATCTGATCCTGTTTGTCATCTACCCGGCAAATACGACAACGGATTTGTTCCGGGCTTATTGGGGTTTTTAAAGGGATGGACATCCAGCCTGTTGTATGAACGGATCGGGGCCTTTTTGACTCCATGCCGGAATGAAGGGGGATTTTGTTTCCAGTGGACAGCAACAACACAGAGCGAAACTTCAACGGTACAGGAAAAATCCTCTCTTTGTTGACAGCGGTAACTGATCAGGGAAAAAAGATATCTGCCACAGAAAAAATGATCAAGAAAATGCCCTTTTCCGATGGAATTTTATTGGGGGGAGTTACCGGCTTGGGCTATTTTGCCGCTTATCTTTCGGATGTGAGTTATAAAGAATATTACGGGCTCCCCTCACTCTATGCGGATGTCAGTTTGAACACCGTCATTTTGGCTGTCGCTTCGATTGTTTTTGTCATTCTGGTACTGGCCATGTTTTTGCAGCGGCCTTATGCGATGCGCTACGGCAAATTTGTTTTGCCGGTGATTCTCCCCTTCTCCATCGGTTTGTTACTCGGGCTGAAGCTGGATTATCAATTCAAGCAATCGCTTTGGGAAATTTTTTTCTTTTTCCTTGTATATGTTCTGCTTACGGCACTCCTGTTGTTCTTTGCCATGAGACAAAATTGGCTGCTGACAGGATTGGCACTGGTGATGATTGTCATTTCCGTCTCCAGGGCGAGCGGTTACATTATCGCCTCCAACCAGACGGAATACCTGGTGACACAGGGCTCCTCACCGTATGTGGTGGTGGATACATACAAGGATGGATTTGTAATGATGCCGGTCGATCTGAAGAGGCATGTGATTTTGCCCGAAGTGCTTTTTGTCGACCAGGCCGAGCAAATCAAAGATTCGTTGCGATTGAGGGAGATCAAAACGGGACCGTTGACGGTGGAGGGAAAGAGAGATTGAGTCCCGGCAAATCATAGAACGACGCACAGCCAATGCGGAGGGGCTGTGCGTCATCGTTAATCGGCCGTATAAAAGTCAATTGTTTTATATTTGCGAGAAATTTGTGTATCAACATATAACTTCCACATCTGTTTGGCACACTCTTTGGAACAGATGGGAGATTCAAAGCTAACCTCTACATAATGCGCTTCCTTGCCGCAGATCGAGCAAGGAGCCGTTTTTTTGGCAGGGAGGAGTAAATCTTCGCTATTCAAGATTTGGTCTCGTTTCAATGAAATCATCCTCTCCAATGCGGACTGGTGGGAACCGTGTTCCCTTCCTCATAGGAGGAATCAGACAAAAAGGGGTTAGTCTTACAATCACTCATTTTTATTTTCTCATAAAATTTATGTTTCGTGAACCCATATTTACCAATCCGCTGACGTGCAGCTGATAAAGGAGGGGAGATCAACCGAAAAAGATTAAAAGCAAAATGCCGGTAATGAAGAAGGCGATGGCGATCCAAAAAAGGCGGAAACCGATCCTTGCATTTTTTTCACGTTCTTCGGGGCTTTTCATATTTTCGACTACTGCATCCATATATCCGCTATCCCATCCCTTCACTTTATTTTTTATAAAATGAAAATTCCCAATGGTATTTTTATTATACTGAAAATGTCCCGGAGACATCCGGAAGAGTGTGAGTTCGAACCAAGTACCGGGTGGGGATGTGGAGCAAGATCCATGTTTATCATTCGCTGCTGGAAAGGGGATTAGAGGTGAAGAAGAGTTGCCGGTAACGCGAATAAATGCAGAAAAAAAGCTCACCCGCAGAAATTTCCTCAAAAAGGGGATTCTTGCGGCAGCAGGGCTTTTCGTATTGGGACTGCCCGGTTATTCATTTTTTGTGGAAAAAAATCAGCTCGAGATCAATCGGATTCGCATTTCATCCCCGAGACTTCCTGTTTCTTTCAAGGGTATGAAGATTGTGCAAATCAGCGACCTTCACTTTGGATTTTTTTATGGTCCGGAGCAGTTGCAAACGCTTGTGGACCAAGTGCGGTCTCTTCATCCCGATCTCTTCTGTTTTACGGGGGACTTAATCGACCGCCGCTTCTCCCGCGGTGAGGCGATAAAGGTATCCGATCTGTTGAAACAAATCGACGCTCCTTATGGAAAGTTCGCCATCCTGGGCAATCATGATTATTGGGGTGATACGGCTTTGGTGAAGGACTGCTTGACCAGTGCCGGTTTTCGCTTGTTGATCAACGAATGGACGCTCGTGAAAAAAGGGAATGATGTTATTTCTGTTTCTGGCCTTGACGATTTGCTGAACGGGAAACCGGATCACTCAAAAGTTTTTAACGATGCCCGATTTGATCCCGATCTTTTTCATTTGATGCTGGTCCATGAACCGGATTTTGCCAAGGTTATCTCCTCTGATCCGGTCGATTTGCAATTATCCGGTCACAGCCATGGCGGTCAGATTAACCTGCCATTTTTCGGCCCGCTGTTTACCCCGCCACTGTCCAGGAAGTTTTCTTCCGGGTTATATCAAATCAATGAGCGGCTTACCCTCTATACAAATCGCAGCATCGGGACAACCATCTTGCCGTTCCGGTTTGCTTGCCGTCCGGAGATCACGGTAATCGAGTTGGGGTAACAAAGCTCGTTCTTGTTGAATCATCCTCTGTGGATTGAAAAGGAGGGATGCAATGGATCGGGAAAACACTTTGGCTTATACCGCTTGGTGAGGCATTCAATCAATGACCCGTTGCAAGGCGGGAGATATTGCAAGAACGGCCAAGGATGGAATCCGGTGATTACTTTTTTGTTGTGCAATAACCTCAGGATGGTGTTGGAGCAGTCGAAACGGTGACTGAAGATATGGGCCGAAACTATTCATGTGTTTGGAGGTTTACGATGATTAGCTTTAATATCTTTATAGGGTTAATATTAGGACTTCTATTTTTCCTGATTCGATTACCTTATTACATAATAAAAAGAAAATTTTTTAATTGGCAAAAAGCCGTTTTTGAAATCATTTTGGGTGTATATATTGTTTGCTTGATAGGTGTTACTCTTCTTCCTATTCCTTTTGATAATTCAGATCCGTTGGTTCGTATGTATCCGGAGAAAGATAATTATATTCCCTTTTTTAGCATTTATACTACCGCTACTCAGGCAGTATCGCCAACCATCGCGATTAAGCAGATTTTAGGCAATTTAGTTATGTTAATGCCTCTTGGGGTGATTCTCCCATTTATTTCGAAGAAAATAAAACAATCTGTTACAAGAGCAGTCTTTATCGGTTTTTTGGTTAGTCTATCCATTGAGTTGTTACAGATTTTTGTCTCTCTGTTAATCAACTATAAGTACAGGAGTTTCGATGTTGATGATATTATTTTAAATACTTTAGGAAGTTTTTTGGGGACTTTGTTATTTAAACTTATTTACCCTTATATCATTGAACATTATCAAGCCATTCACCATACGGGGAGCAACTGAACAGAAAATCCCGATTGCTGCGGATCGTTGTGACTCGTTTTTTATTTTGATGATTCGAATGGGGTGATGGAAGAGATTGGCGGATTGTTGCCTGCACCGTAACCAAACCATCGAGTAAGGGGAGGTTGCCCATATTGCGGTGAGTATTACGATTACAGTTGTTGGATCGACAGGGAAACCGGACGAAAAAAGGCGACATTGCTCTATTGAAGCAAAGCGCCTTTTAAATTGAGAGTGTGGGAGAGAGTTTGCCGCTTCAGAATGGCGGTCTCTTCTTTGATGCGCAAGAGGACGACCAAAAAGGATGAAGGTTCTTCAAAATGAGGGCAATGAGCTGAGTTTTCAAACCAGATAAGGTCTTTTTTGGGTGCTTTCAACTGCTCGCAGAATTTTTCCTGCAGTTCAAACGGAGAGAGGTAATCATACCGGCCGACGCAAAAATAAGCGGGCACCTTGAGCTCGGAAATCTCGTTAAACAGGTTCATTTGCATGATTTTCGGACCGAGATGTTTCATCGTAAAGCGTGTTCCCTGAAAAAAGCGCCACCAGTCGGCCAGGGTGTATTCTCGCGAGAACAGTCCGCGCCTGAGAAAGCTGAACAGGCTTCCTTTGCGTACATCCCCACCGAATTTGGACAGCCATTTGCGCTGCACCAACAGATCCCGAATCCGGCGATACGGTGGATAGCCGATCCGGTTTAGCGCGCGGACGGCAAAGAATTTTTCATTTTGGCGCGCGTAAATCAGGACCATTTGGTAGGAAATCATTTCTCCGTGTTCGACATCAGTCATTTGCCCGATCCCGATATAGGCGTGAATCAGTTCCGGGTATTGCTTGGCGACGAGAGCGGCGACGATGCTTCCCCATGAGTGTCCGGCCAAAAACAGTTTTTTCTGTCCGAATCGCTTTAAGAGATAAATGATGAGTTCGTGTGCATCGGCAACGAGCTGTTCGATGGTCAGTGAAGCCGGATCGAGCCGTTTTGAATAGGATTTGCCGCTTCCGCGCTGATCCCAGTTGACGACGATAAAATGCTTTTCCAGCTCCTCTTGATAATGCCGGGCAAAACCGATTTGCGCGTGGCCCGGACCTCCGTGGATAAAGAGCAGGAGGGGGTGTTTGGTATCGCGGCTGCGAATCAGGACGGACTGACTGATTCCGCCGAGCGGTATTTTTTCAAGCACGGCAATGCTGCTGGCGATCTTTTTTCTTTTTTGATCCCGATAGGGAGGGGTAAAACTTTTAAACATCAGATACCCACCTTTCAGTTCACACCAAATCCTCAGTTGGGTATGAAATATTCTGCATATTCCTTTTCCTTCCTTCAAAAAAATGATATATTTCGCTAATGTTACAAATAACTTTTGTCTATTGATGTGAAAAATGCGGGAAATCCGGCGGGAAAAGCGGATAAATCAAAAATGGTGCTGAAAAAAATCCCCCCCGATCCCGGGGAGGATGAATTGAATGATTGGTTTATTCGGTGGAGATGGATGGGTCCGCCTGTTGTTTTTGCGGGATAATTTGGATGAAATGGCGGTCGAGATCCTTGAGCAAGTATTCGACTTTTTGCGCTTCATCCCACTGTTCGGAAAGGATGAGCTCCGTGTGGTAAAGGCCCAGTAATTCTTGCAGATCTCTCACCCCTTTTTCGCTCAGCGGTTCCATCGCCACTTTGGCCGCTTTGGCGATCCGGCGCATGACGGCGGCTTCATCCAGACCCAGTTCCGGTTGCAGCCGCTGGTAAACGACACCGCCCGTCATGCCCGAACAGATCCACGGTCCCGGGTCCCCGAGAACCACTGCACGTCCATCCGTCATATATTCAAAAGCAAATCCTTTGATATTGGCGCGATTTCCGATCATGCCGAGTTCATCCCGCAACGGCTCCTTGATGTCACCGGCAATGATGATGTCGGCGCCGGAGAGGCGAATGCCTGCACGGGAGTCCGCGTTGCCCTGAACGATAAACAACCCTTTTTGCGCGCCGTAGCAGAAGCTTTTTCCCACAGAGCCGTTTACATAAATGCCGTTCCGGTTGCGTGTTTTGAGAATGGCGACCTTGCCGCCGAAGGCTGTTTTCCCGACACCGTCCTGCGCTCCGCCATGAACGGTTGCCGAAATGCCGTCGGCGTGGAAGGCGGCAAATCCGTTCCCGGGTACTGAGCCGTCCGTAAAGGAGAAACTCCACTTCGGCAGGGAATGATAGCTGCCATCCAGCCGGTTGCGGACCCGGGTTCCGGAAAGATCTGAGAGCAACACCCGGTGAGCGCTGTGAATGCCGGCAAACGTGTGCGAATATTCCTGGGTTGCCGAAACGGCAGATTCGGACATCACCAGTGATGCTCCCGCGGCAACGAGAGCCGGTGTTTCCGTTTTTTCCTTCACTCCAATATTGGTCCATTCTGAACTGAGGCGCAATAGCTCAGTCAGATCGAGTTTATCCTGCTCTCTCACCTGCTCCAGGAGATCGGACCGGCCCACGAGATCCTGGGCACGTTTAAAGCCAAGCTGCGCGGTGAGCCGTTTCACTTCTTCGCCAAATGCTGTGAACAAGGTCATCAGTCCGGCGACGGCCATATCGAAGTCCCGGGGTACAAACCGGCGAAGTCCGTGTTCTTCCGCTTCTTCCGGTGTTTCGATTTGCGTGGCGATCCCGACATGGCAGGTGTCCAAGTGACAGCCGCGACAGGTGGTACACCCGATGGCGAGCATGGCCAGGGTACCGAAACCAATCCGGTTTGCACCGAGGAGCATCAGTTTCACCGCGTCGAGCGCGCTGCGCATTCCGCCGTCGGCCCACAATTCGACCTGATCGCGAATGCCTGCCTCGATCAACGCATTATGTGCGGCTTTAATGCCGATTTCCGCCGGAAGACCCACGTGTTGCAACGCATGAATCCGGGCAGCCCCGGTTCCGCCATCAAATCCGCTCAGGGTGATAATGTCGGCGCCCGCTTTGGCAATGCCCACGGCAATCGTTCCGATATTGGGCACGACCGGCACTTTGACGATCACTTTTGCCTGGCGGTTGGCGGTTTTTAATTCGGTGATGATTTGCGCCAAATCTTCGATTGAGTAAATATCGTGGTTATTGGAGGGCGAAATCAGGTCGCTGCCGGGTGTGGCGTTGCGGGCCGCTGCCACTTTGGCCGAGACCTTTTTGCCGGGCAGGTGGCCGCCTTCCCCGGGTTTTGCCCCCTGGCCGATCTTGATTTCCAAAATGTTGGCCGAGTTCGCCAGTTCGACATTGACGCCAAATCGCCCGGATGCGATCTGATGACCGCGCGTTTTCGGATATTTGCCTAGCATATCTTTGATTTCGCCGCCTTCGCCGTTCAGGCTGATCATGTTTAAGCGGTCTGCCGCTTCGGCATATGCGCGGAAAGCCACCTCGTTCTGGGAACCGAACGACATCGAGCTGATCACAAACGGCAAGTCGTGATCTCCAACGCGGATATCCACTTCTGCGGGATTGATCCCCTGGTCTCCGCTTTGCCGCAAATCGGCCACATGGCGCAGAGAGACAGGGTTCTCTTTTTCCAGGTCATTTAATTTTTGCGCAAATTCGTCATATTGGATCGAACCGCCGGCCAATTGACCGATCGATTTCCAGATGCGCGGCCAGAGGTGGAAGAGGCGGGCTGGTTTGGCTTTGTCGCTATGGAAATCGGTTTGTCTCTCCTCTGCATCCTTCTCCAGATCACGCCAGTGGAGACCAGCCTGGTCAGAGCCGCAATAATTGACGATGCCGAGTGTGTCCGCCACTTCGGGGCTTAAACCGATGGAGGAGAACAGGCGGGCGTAACCGCGCAGTTCATGAATTCCGATGGTGGAGATGATTTTTTCCAAGCCTTTGTTAATTGCCTGAAAGAGTTTCAGGGCTGATTTTTCCTCTTTTTCGGCGATTGTGGCAAACATGAGATATGGCGAGACGGCATCTGCTCCCAATCCGATGGCGACAGCCAAGTCATGCAGGTTGCGCATGGCCGCGGAACGGACGACAATGCTTGCCTGACGGCGGAGGTTTTGCCCGTCCGGCCCCGTTTCCCGTTTTAACGCCTGATCCACTGTCGAGATGCCCAAATGCGGGTCCAGGAACAAGTTGTCACCCTGATGGCAGCCGTTATCATCGAGCAAAAGGAGGTTCGCTCCTTCTTTTACGGCTTGGACCGCATCTTTCCCCAATTGTTCCAATGCTTGTTTTATTCCTGTTTTCCGCTGATAGGAAAGGGAAAGACGGGTGACTGATCCGGTTTGCTCAAATCGTTCGATCAGTTCCTCGAATGAGAGTGTAGCCGAATCGAGGCAAACTTCACCGGCTTGCGCACCTTCCACGAGGATCGGTGAGGGGAGCTCCACTCGGACAGCTTCCGTTTGAGTCGAGGAGAGCGAAGGGCGCGGGCCGATAATGACGCGGGTGGAGAAATGCTCCATTTCCCGTTCGCGGTCAATTGCCGGGTTGGTGACGACAGCGACACTCTCTTTGATATAGTCGGGAATGTTTTGTCTCACCTTGGCAAGAGCCGCCAGCGGGCCGTCATGTCCCAGGGAGCGAATCGGATCAACCCCGGTATCGGCCATCTGCTCCACCAGTTGAATTTGTTCACGTTCCCAGCCAAACGCCGCATATGCTTGGTTTGTGGCCGGAGGGATGATTGTATCGGGCTTGCCTTTTCCCGTCGGTGTGGACAGGTAGGATTGAAAACCGCTGAAATCTGCACGCTTCTTCGCCCGTTGAAGCACAATCTGTTGCAGTTCGTGATGCTGCAGCACCTTCACCTTGGGAGCAAGCCGGACCCCGACCGTTTCTCCGGGTGCGAGCGGCTTCGGTTCACTGACCATTTCGCTGGCGGGGATAATTCCCTGTTCGGAACTGAAGAACAGGACGCGATCGTTTTCCACCAGCCAAAGGGGTCTCAGGCCGAGCGCATCAACGCTGAAGGCACATTCATCCCCGTAGCGGGAAACAATGCCGGCCGGCCCTTGGGCGAAAGGTCCCCACGTTTGCCTGTAGTAAGTGTATAAATCTTTCAACTCGGATGGCAGGTGCTTTAATTCATGCAAAATGGGCGGGAAAACCATTTCAATGGCTTCAAACAGACTAAACCCGTAATGATGGATCAGTGTCTCGAGCAAGCGGTTCAGATCCTGCGAATCACTGCTGTCATCATCAAGGGGAACGCCGATCATTTTGGCCTCGTCCCTGAGCTTGCGAATGGTATTGATTTCTCCGTTATGACCGAGCAGGGAAAAAGGTTGAACACGGAAAAAATTAGATAAAGTGTTGGTTGAATAGCGGTTGTGGCCAATGGTGACGACTGATTTGAATTCAGGGTCGTTGAGGTCGTCAAAGTAGTCGGGCAGAAGGCTGGCGGCGCCCATCAGTTTGTAAACAACCGTCGTATTGCTGAAGGAGGCGACTTGCACCGGAAATTTCTGTTCAATTTCCACGACCAGGTCGAATAAACGGCGGGGCAAGTTCTGATCACTCTCCGCCAACACGGCCAACTGCCAGAAATGAGGCTCATCCAGAAGTCCGTTTTTTCCCAGGACGGTGCTGTTTACCTGGTCAAGTTTTTGCGCCACTACTTGCAATCCGTTCTGCGCGAGGAGACGCAAGATTTCATTTTTATGATGATCGGTTTGTTTTCCGAGTTTGGGTAAAAAGATGTGAGCAACGGCAAAGCGAGGTTCATGTACGATGGATGAGGGGAGTTTGCTCTGGCGGGAAGATTCCCTCGCCCAAAGGTCACGCGGAATATCGGTCAGGATGCCGCAACCGTCCCCTTCTCCATTGATAAATCCGGAACGATGTTCCATCTTGATCAGGGCTGCGATGGTATCCAGCATGTTTTGACGTTTGGGTGTTCCATCTTTTTCGATCACGGCAACAATGCCACAACTGTCATGTTCATTGGCAGTCAGGTTTTGGAAGCGCCCTAAGTCTGCTCTTCTTTTCACAGGAACGGTCATCGCTCCTCCTCACCTCCGATATGATAATGTCTCCCCTTTCCCTGACAGAAAATTTTGGATAGAGGAGTTATGGTTTTTTAAAAAAATTGCTTTGGCAGAAAACATAACATCGTATTGCAATAAAAGAATAACATGAAAATTTATGACATAGCAAGTATGAGATGCCATTTTTATTCATTTTCCAATATCTTTTATACAAAAATGATCTCAGGATGTCGATTGCGTAAACCTTTGATAATAACGGGAAGTGGCAGTTTTGCTGTAAGCGTTTTCTTAAATGATCATGAATTTTTATTCATTTATTTCCTTTTATTGGGATTTTGTTTTTTTAGGGGAGTATTAATTTTTTGATATGATTGTAAACAGGGGGGAGTGTAGCTTTTTACCTTTAGGGTATTAAAGATGATGGTTAGAAATAATCTTATCATATTGAGATGATTTTGTGTATATTTAAAAATTTTTTATTTGGAGAGTTGGTGTAAAGTGGAAAGGAAAATCGGTTTTGTTTTGGCTCTGCTCTTGCTGTTTTTGACAATTCCCGGTTTTCATGCGGTGCAGGCGAAGGAAATCGGCTGTTATTCGTTTGACCGCTGGGAAGATGCCCAACGCTATTATCTCCGGCATTCCCAGAATACGCTGGATGCCGACCGGGATGGATGGGCTTGTGAGGAATTGATCGGTTTTCAAAACCTGGGCGCGGAGAAAGAAAAATGGCGAAAGAAGCCGGGCGAACCCGTTCCGGAAAAAAAGGCGAGCCCGAAGCGTTCGTGGTTTGAACAGATTCTCTACATGATTGAAAGCTTCCTGGACTGAGGCAAAATGGAAACTCCCGGCTTGTGATCGAGGCCGGGAGTTTTTGATATCGTTCAGTCATCCTCTTGATTCACCATATGATGGGCGGCGATGACCAGGCGGCCGAAAAAGAGCTCGCGCTCCTGACCCGTAATCCCCACTTCGTCCATGGCACGGCTCATGCAATCGAGCCAGGCTTCCGCGCGTGCCGGCGTGATCGGAAAAGGCAGATGCCGTGCCCTGAGCATTGGATGGCCGTATTTTTCGGTATAGAGAGGAGGGCCACCCAAAAATTGCGTCAGGAAGAGATACTGTTTTTCCATGACGGGACGGATGTCTTCGGGAAAGATCGGCTTTAACAGCGGATGAGCCTGGACGCGGGGATAAAAGGCCTCAACCAGCGCGCGTACCCGGTCGGCTCCTCCGATTTTTTCGTATAAGGTTGTTGCTTCTTCCATGCGGATCACTCCCGGCAGTTGTTTTCAAGCTGTGCGGTCTGTTACGGCTTCATTTGGCGAAATGCCCGTTCCACTGCTCTTATGGTGAATTGAATATCCTCTTCCGAATGGGCAGTTGTTAAAAACCAGGCTTCATATTTGGATGGGGCCAGATAGACTCCCTCCTCCAGCATGAGACGGAAAAATTGGGCGAATTGCTCGCCGTCGGCAGCTTTTGCCCCTTCATAGTCTTCAACCGTTTTGTCAGTAAAGTATACGGTAAAGGCGCCGCCAACCCGGTTCACCGTAACGGAGTTTCCGTATTTGCCGGCCAGGCGGATGATCTCATCGCTCAAAGTTTTCCCCATTTGCTCCAACCGTTCGTATGTACCGGGTTGTGACAGTTGTTTGATGCAAGCGATACCGGCTGAGATTGACAGAGGATTTCCGGCCATGGTTCCCGCCTGGTACATCGGTCCCGTCGGCGACACTTTCTCCATGATTTTGCGGGAACCTCCGTATGCTCCGATGGGCAGACCGCCGCCGATGATTTTTCCGAGGGCGGTTAAGTCGGGTTCGACATCATATAATGTTTGTACGCCGCCGTAATGAAAGCGGAAACCGGTGATCACCTCGTCAAAAATGACCAGCGCACCCGCCTGATGCGCCCGTTCTTTAACGGTTTGCAAGAAGCCGGGTTTGGGCGGCACGATGCCGAAGTTGCCGACAAGCGGCTCCACCAGGACTGCAGCCAGTTGATCGCCCCAGTGCTCCATTGCTTCTGCGAAAGCATCGAGATCGTTGAAGGGGATGGTGATCACTTCGCTGGCGATACTGTTGGGAATGCCGGCGCTGTCCGGGGTTCCCAGAGTGGAAGGGCCTGATCCCGCGGCAACCAGCACCAGATCGGAATGTCCGTGGTAACATCCGGCGAACTTGAGGATTTTATCGCGGCCGGTGTAGGCGCGTGCCAGCCGGATCGTCGTCATCACCGCTTCGGTTCCGCTGTTGACAAAGCGGATCTGTTCCATTGACGGAATCGCATCGCGCAGCATTTCCGCAAACAGAACCTCTTTTTCTGTCGGCGTTCCGTACAGAACACCATTGGTTGCCTGTTCGATGATGGCGGCGGTGACAACCGGATGGGCATGCCCCAGGATGATCGGGCCGAATGCCGCCAGATAATCAATATATCGGTTGCCGTCTTCATCCCAGAAGTACGGGCCTTGTGCTTTTTTCATAAAAATGGGCGTTCCGTTTCCAACAGCCCGGAAGGAGCGGGAAGGGCTGTTGACGCCGCCCACGATCACGTCTAGCGCTTTTTGGTAAAGCTCTTCTGAACGTTGTATATTCAAGGAACCATCCTCCTCCTAGAAAATGTCTCTTTCATTGTAACGCGCTTTTGGGGAAATGCCTAGGTGAAAGAGGGGAGCGACAGGGGGTGTCCCGGGGCGATTGGCGGTGGCGGGGAGCATTCCGCCGGGCATGGAACAAGCCGGCCGTGATTCACGATTTCAAAGGTTGTTCAGTTGTCTGTTTCTTTCATCCTGTGTTATCCTCAAATTGGGAACATATGTGGTTTTTCCGGGTTTATCTTGTATTTGGGAAGTGAATTGTGGAGGCGAAGAAACTTGTCCGTTTTTCAAGTGGGGGAATGGTATCGAGGATTATATTATGTTGAACACGTCGTTCAATTTTTTGGCGGGGAAATGGCAGTGGCTCGCAAAGATTCCACCCGGTATTACCTGGAGTCGGTTCTCCTGGAAGGGGCCGCACCTCCCCAGGTTGTCGAGCAATACCGCTCTTTGAACCATCCGCTCCTTCTTCCCATTGAGGAAGTGTACGACGAGGAACGTTTTCTCGTGTTGATCCGGCCCTATGAACCGATTCGTCCGCTGAGGGAAGTGATTTCGGAAAGAGAAGTGGATGAAGATCAAGTGGTTGCATGGGGAAAAGAGCTTTTGCAACTGGAACGGGAGCTCAGAGCCAAGCCGTTCAAAATGTACATCTTGCTTGATCCGCGCAATATCGGAATGACGGCAAATGATGAATTAAAAGTTTTGTTCTGCGGGACGGAGAAAATCACTTATTCCCGAACGCTGGACTGGGGCACCTTTTTCTACTGTTTGTTGTCCGGACGGCTTCGGGAAAAGCCGCTGCAAAGGCTGCCCGTCGGTTTTCCCGTTTCCAAACCGATGGCCAAGCTGATCTCGAAATGTTTGCAGAACCATTCACCTGAGTCCGTGCTCGCGCAAATTGAAGCATACGAAAGGCGCAAAGAAGGAAAAGGGTTTCTCTCCTTTCTGTTCCGGGAACGTAAAGAATCATCGCAAGAAAACCATCCGCCTGTGGAAGAACAGCCCAGTGTACAGGAAAATGAAAAAGAGCCCGAGGTTTTCGCTGAACAAATGAATCCGTCTGATGCCGTTGCCGCTGATTCGGTCCCGGCCGAACAGGCCCCCGCTGTCACGGAAGAGACTCCGCAGGATGCAGTTTCCAACAGGCAGGAAGCAGCGCAAAACGAGGAGCTCCCGACGGAAGATACTGACCGCAGAAAGCTCTCTCAGGAAGAGGCGGACCGAAAAGAGCTCCCGGAGGAAGATGCCAATCGCAAAGAAATCCCGCAGGAAGATGCCGAGCGCGAAGAGCGTCTGAAAAGATTGGAACAGGAAACGCTGGAGTGGTTGCGGCGGGAATTTGAAGAACGTCAGGAGCAGCTGCTCAGCAAGCAACGGGAGGAGCTTGAAAAACGGCAGGCCGAACTTCTGGAAAAGCAGCGCCAGGAGTTTGAAAAGAGAGAACAGGAGCTCCTGAAACGCCAAAAAGACGAATTCAAACAGATGATTGAAAAGGAAGAGCAAGAAGAATGGGAGCGCGAACAGCAGGAGAAAGAACGGCTCGAGCAGGAACGGCTGGCGAAACAGCGGGAAGAAGAGGAACGGCGGCGCCGCGAAGAGTTGGAAAAAGAGCGCAAACGGCTTGAAAAAGAGCAGGAAGAACGGCTGCAAAAAGAATTGGAACGGATGGAAAAAGAGAGGCTGGAATGGGAGAGAAAACGGCAGGAGCTGGAAAAGAAAGAAGAAGAGCTGGAAGCGAGACTGCGGCGAGAGTTTGAAAAAATGGCGCAGAGCCTGCTGGAAAAACAGGCTGAAGAATTTGAACGCCGGCAGCAGGAGATGCTGCAAAAACAGCGGGAACTGTTGGAAAATCAGACAAAAGAGCGCCTGAAAAAGCAACGCCAGGATCTGGAACAATCCTCGAAATATTACTTGCTTGACAAGACCATCATCAAAAAACAAGCAGGTTTAATAGATCTGGAAGAAAATTGGCCAAACATTCCGCTGCCCTCCGAAAAAGCAGAGAATACAGACCCGTCCGAAAAAGCAAGACAACAGGAGATGACGCAGGAACGTTTGCGCCAGGAGCGTCTGAAGCGCGAAAACGAAGATCATGAGCGGCTGGCCAGACAGTTTGAGGAATATATGAAGCAGATTTATGTTCAGGACTGATGCAGGGTCGTACAGCTTTTAGCCCCCTTATATTGAACCGGCAAGGAGTGGTGTTCATCCATGATTTTTTACAAATCGCTTGCAAGTTTGGGGATTGGTGGCGCCACGGTTGATACCCGGCTTGAGGGAAGCCGGTTTTACCCGGGAGAGACGGTGAAAGGGGAAGTGTTTGTCCGGGGAGGCAACAGCCCGCAAGAGGTTGAAGATATCTATCTTTACCTGGTGGTTACGGTAAACCGAAATCACAAAAAAATAGCTCATGCCATGGAGAAATATCGGCTGTCTCAATCGTTTACCTTGCAAGTGGGTGAACACAAACGGATTCCGTTTCAAATCCGATTGCCGATGGAAACTCCGATGTCGACCGGCAGTTTTCCGCTTTACCTCAAGACCGGATTGGATATCAAAATGGCAATTGATCCTACGGACTTGGACAGAATTGAGGTTTTTCCGGCCCCGCTTGTCCAAAAACTTTTAAAACAGATGGAAGATGCCGGTTTTATTCTTTATCACATTCATAATGAGTATGATCCGGATCAAAAACCGTTTCCGTTTTTTCAGATGTTTCAATTTCGCCCGACTGGACGCTATCACGGGTATGTGGATAATATGAATATCATTTTCAACGTTTCGGAGACCGGAGTGGAGATGGATGTGGAGATGATCCGGTCCGAACGGATTTTGAACAGCGCCTTTTCCTGGAAGTTCAGCGATCCCGATGGGACCCTGACGATCAACAGTCAAAAGGTGCAGGAAGATCCGCTGCAAAAGATTGACGAATTATTGAATCAGAAACCGTAGGGATCAGGTTATTGCAAGCCGGATCCCGGAACCGGGCGGAGGGGTTTGGGGGAAAAGCCTGTTCGGATTTTCATGCAAGGGAAAGACCCGGAAATCCCTCCGTCAGCAAAAGCAATGGATGGTCCCTCAAGGGGCTGCAGAACGAAGCAGAGAATCAAATCAGGGGAGTGCAGGGGAACAATGTCGGTTTTTGGAAAAGCATTAGCCAGTTTAGGGGTAGGAGCAGCCAAAGTGGATACGCGACTGGAGAAAGCTACATACCGCCAGGGGGAAATGATTCGCGGTGAAGTTTTTATCCAGGGGGGACAGGCTCCTCAGATGATTGATGAGATCTACCTCTATCTCATCGTTCAGTACCACCATGAAGGGACCCATAAAGAGTATGTCGTCAGCGAATTTCGTTTGACAGAGGAGTTTGAAATCGGTCCTCATGAATCGAAAGTTCTTCCGTTTCAATTTGAAATGCCGCTTGATGCGCCGGTTTCCACAGGTGGTTCGCCCATCTATCTGAAGACCGGGCTCGATATTAAAATGGCGATCGACCCAAATGATACTGATGGGGTTGAGATTTTGCCGCATCCGCTGATCGATGCCGTTTTACACGGGATGGAGGGAATCGGTTTCCGCCTGACGAGTGTCGATTACGCTTTTGATAAATTCTATTCCCGCCATCCCTTTATTCAGGAATACAAAATGATACCCGAAAGCGGGGAATACAGGGAGGCGTTTGATGAAGTCAGCCTTGTCTTTTATCCGCACGTGCACGAAGTCGACATCATTTTATCGTTGGATCGCAAAGCGGTTGATCTGATGAGTTCCATGGAGGAAGCGCTCAATCTGGATGAGCGGATTCTCCGGTTTACGGTTACGAAAAAAGAGGTGGAACGTGGTCCGCGCGCCTTGGAAGCGAAGCTTGCGCAAATGATTGAACCTTATTTGTAAAAAAAGGGTAATCCCCCCGGATGATGGGGGATTTCCTTGTATTTTTGCCAAAATTCCGGTATTGTGCTGCAAAAGGGAGGGAAGGCTGAGATGAATGAAAATCAGCTGGTTTTGCGGCCGATGGGCGATTCTGCCATTGTGGCCGAATTGGGGCAGAAAATGGATCAAGAGACACATTTCCGGGTAAAGGCATTGGCTGCCGCGCTTAAGAAAAATCCCTTCCGGGGAATGACGGGATATGTGCCTGCTTTTACCACGCTGACAGTATTTTATGATCCCCTTTCTCTCTCGTTTACGGAAATGAGCCGGCGACTGCAATCCCTGGCCGAAGACATCGGTACAGGGGAAGAGCTGCAACCGAAGGTCGTGGAGATCCCCGTTTGCTATGGCGGTGAATTCGGCCCCGACTTACCCTTTGTGGCTGAATACAACAAACTGTCACCCGAGGAAGTGATCCGGATTCATGCTTCAGGGGAATACCTGGTTTACATGATCGGATTTGCTCCGGGCTTTCCCTATCTCGGCGGAATGTCCGAGCGGATTGCCGCACCGCGAAAGCCGTCGCCGCGGGTAAAAGTTCCGGCGGGCTCGGTCGGGATTGCCGGAAAGCAAACCGGAATCTATTCCCTCGATTCGCCCGGAGGGTGGCAACTGATCGGGCGGACACCGCTCTCTCTCTTCCGTGTGGACCGAAACCCGCCCGGTTTGTTGGAGATGGGGGATATCGTCCGCTTCCGGCCGATTTCCCGCGCGGAGTATGAACGTTGGGAGGCTGACGGAAATCATGCATATCAGCGTTAAAAAGGCCGGACTGTTTACGACGTTGCAGGATTTGGGAAGAACGGGTTGGCGCCAAGCCGGCATCCCCGTCAGCGGGGCGATGGACCCGTTTGCTCTGCGAACGGCCAATCTGCTGGTTGGAAATGAAGAAGGAGAAGCCGCTCTGGAAATGACCATGACCGGCCCGACGCTGGAGATGGAAGCGAATCTCTTGATCGCCATCTGTGGAGCTGATCTTCAGCCCCGCATCAACGGGCAACCGGTGAAAAACTGGCGCCCGGTCTATGTCAGAAAAGGAGCCGTTCTCTCTTTTGCCGGTTCTGTCAAGGGCTGCCGGGCCTACCTGGCAGTGGCGGGGGGATTTGCCGTGCAGCCCGTCTTGGGGAGTAAAGCTACCTATACGCGTGCAGGAATCGGCGGATTTTGCGGCAGGGCGCTGGAGATAGGAGACCGGCTCGCTATTGGGACCATGAGTAAATCAGCACTTCGGCGCCTGAGCCAACTTGCCCGGAGAGCAGGGAACCGGGCATATGCCGAAGGGGAATGGTATGTCGGCCCCGGTTTTCTCCCGCCCTACCGCGCCAATCCGACTGTTCGTGTCACCCGTGGGGGACAATTTTCATGGTTTTCGGAGAGAGGAAAGGAGAATTTTTTTACGGAGGCGTTTCAAATTTCCGCGCAGTCGGATCGGATGGGATACAGGCTGACCGGCCCGGAGATTTCTCTGTGTCATCCGCGCGAGCTTTTATCTGAAGCGGTGACGCCGGGAACCGTGCAGGTACCGGCCGACGGGCAACCGATTATTTTGATGGCGGATTGCCAGACAACCGGCGGTTATCCCAAAATCGCCGAGGTCATCACTGCGGATCTGCCGGTGCTCGCCCAGATGAAGCCGGGTGAAAAAGTACGGTTTGCCGAAGTTTCGGTCAATGAGGCGCAAAGGCAGTATCGCAAACAGGAAAAAAAATTGGCCCTGTTGAAAAAAAGGCTGGCACTGCTGTGAAAAAACGGGAGGGAAACGGATGACTCGCATCGATTTGAATTGTGACCTGGGTGAAAGTTTCGGATCTTACCGGATCGGAATGGATGAAGCGATTCTGCCGATTGTCACGTCGGCCAACATCGCCTGCGGCTTTCATGCCGGTGATCCTGCTGTAATGCGGAAAACGGTGCAACTCGCACTGGAACATCGGGTGTCGATTGGAGCCCATCCCGGTTTGCCCGATCTGCTTGGCTTTGGCCGCCGCCAGATGGCGATTTCCTCCCAGGAAGCTTATGATATGGTTGTTTACCAGATCGGCGCCCTGTCCGCCTTTGTTACGGCGGAAGGAGGGAAATTGAGGCATGTCAAACCGCATGGCGCTCTTTATAATATGGCGGCCGCCCGCCCAGATCTGGCACAGGCGATTGCCCGGGCTGTGTATCGGGTGGACAGGGAATTGATCCTGTATGGCCTGGCCGGCAGCGAGTTGATCAAGGCGGGAGAAGAGGTAGGACTGAGAACGGCCAGCGAAGTGTTTGCCGATCGGACTTATCAGGAGGATGGGAGCCTCACCCCGAGAACGGAACCGGGGGCGTTAATCGAGGACACGTCCGCAGCGGTTTCGCATGTGCTGCGGATGGTGCGCGAAGGAAAAGTGAGAACGCTTGGAGGCACAGACCTGGAGATTCGGGCGGATACGATTTGCATTCACGGAGATGGCGAACATGCACTCCGGTTTGCGAAGACCATCCGTGAGCAACTGATGGCTGCCGGTGTACAGATTGCTCCGCTGTGAATGTTGGAGCAGAACGGAATTTTTTCCATGGAGATGCAGTTCACTTTACCGATCGATAGGATTAAAATAGAATGGTGACCCAGGTATTCCTGCAACAGGGAATGCCTTTTTTTCTTTGAAAGTGTATAGCAGGTCGGAATGCGGGGAAGCCCGGCCGGCCTGGCTTGACTTTCATCTCTGGGTTGCGCTTATGACGATCTCGCAAAAGGGAGAGTGGAAAGAAAGTGCGATCGATTGAAGCTCATGGGTTAACCAAAGAGTTTAAGGTATATCAGAGCCGCCCGGGATTAGCGGGGGCCTTTCGCGATTTGTTGAACCGGCAGTACCGGGTGATCCGGGCCGTTGATGCGATTGATTTGACAATTGACCAGGGAGAAATCGTCGGTTATATCGGGGAAAACGGCGCCGGGAAATCGACGACAATCAAGATGTTGACGGGGATTTTGGAACCGACGGCCGGAGAGTTGAAAGTGAACGGCTACGATCCTCATCGCGAACGGGAAAAATTTGTGCGAACGATCGGCGTCGTTTTCGGGCAGCGCAGCCAGCTCTGGTGGGATATCGCGGTGCAGGAGTCGTTTCGCCTGCTGCAAAAAGTCTACCGGTTGCCGGATGAGCAGTATAAACGCCATCTCGGACGGATGGTGGAAGTTTTGGAAATCGGTGATCTGCTTGACCAGCCGGTTCGCAAATTGAGCCTGGGCCAGCGGATGCGCTGTGAACTGGCTGCCGCACTGATTCATCAGCCGCCGCTGCTGTTTCTGGATGAACCGACGATCGGGCTGGACGTGCTGGTAAAAGAAAATATTCGCCGCTTCCTGAAAGAGATCAACAAAGAGTTGGGAACGACGATTTTGCTGACCACGCACGACATTTCAGATATCGAGGCCCTGTGTTCACGCGTTGTGATGCTGGACAAAGGGCGCATCATCTATGACGGAAGCCTGACCAAACTTCGGCTCAACTGGGGTGGCGGACGCAAGATTCACCTGGATTTTGCGAAGAACGTCCAGTTGAATGAACTGGAGCAGAGAACGGAAGGGCTTCCGGTAAAATGGGAACAGACGGGGCAAAGGCAATATATTGCCCATATTCATCACGGTGAATTGGCGGTATCGGAAGTGCTTTCCCGTGTGGTTCAGTATGTGCCCGTTCAGGAAATGCGGATTGAAGAGGCATCGACCGAAGAGATTGTGCGCCAAATTTATCAGGAGGGGATGACGATTGTATAAGGTGTATCTTGAAGTGATTCGCATCCGTTTTCTCATGATGCTGGCGTACCGCGTGAATTACTACAGCGGCATTATCATCTACAGTTTGAACATCGGCGTTTATTATTTTTTGTGGATGGCCATCTATGGCAACAAGGGAACGCTGCAGGGGATGACTGTGATGCAAATGGCCACATACATCGCCGTTTCCTGGATGTCGCGGGCGTTTTATTTCAACAATCTCGATCGGGAGATCGCGCAGGAGATTCGTGACGGAACCGTTGCCGTTCAGTTGATACGCCCCTATCACTATCTGTTGGTCAAAGCGTTTCAGGGGCTGGGAGAAGGATTGTTCCGCCTGTTTTTATTCAGTGTTCCCGGAATGATCGTGGTATCGTTCATTTTTCCGATCGATCTGCCGGGAGTCTCGCCGGTATGGGCCAAATTTGCCTTAAGTCTGCTGCTCGGGTTTATCGTCAACGTGGAAGTGAACCTGCTGACAGGCGTGCTCGCCTTTTTCATTTTAAACAACCAAGGATTGATCTGGGCGAAGCGAGTGATCGTCGATCTGCTGTCGGGGCTTACGATCCCCATCGTCTTTTATCCCGACTGGATGCAAAAAGTACTGGAGTTTCTTCCGTTTCAGGCGATCAGTTATTTGCCGAGCACGGTATTGGTCAAAGGATTGGCCGGCTCCGACTTTGTCCATGCCATATTGATCCAAGCTGTTTGGTGCGTGCTGCTCTGGATTCCCATTCAGCTGATCTGGTTAAAAGCTAGAAAAACGCTGATTGTACAAGGTGGTTAATATGTTTCATCTCCATTTGTTCATCGAGTATTTCAAGCAATATATCAAGACGAGAATGGCGTATCGCTGGGATTTTGTGACCCAGTTCATCATGAACTTTTTTTATCAGGGCATCAATCTCATCTTTATCCTGGTGGTCTTCCAGCATACATCAAGCCTCGGCGGCTGGAATCGCTACGAAGTGATTTTTATTTATGGCTATTTTCTCATTCCGTGGGCGGTTTTTTCTGCATTTTTCAATCTCTGGGATTTTAATGACCGCTATGTGATCAAAGGAGAACTGGACAGGGTGTTGACCAGGCCGGTCTACAGCTTGGTCCAGGTGATCATGGAGACGATGACTCCGGAATCCCTTGTCGGCGGGTTAACCGGACTTGTCGTGATGGGGTATGCCGCTTGGAAACTGGATCTCAGTTGGGATTTGATTGATATTCTCCTTCTTTTCCTGTTCACGTTGGGCAGTGTGATGATTTACGGAGGAATCTATATAGCCTTGACCAGCATCAGTCTCTATTCGGATTCCAAATCTGATATCCAGCCGATTATTTACAATATCGGGAATTATGGCCGCTATCCCGTAAATATCTACCATCGGGTGATTCAGTTTGCGCTCACCTGGGTTCTTCCGTTTGCTTTTGTCGGCTTTTACCCGGCAAGTTACCTTCTGGATCATGACCATTGGAAATGGTATGCCTTCCTCACCCCGCTCGTTGGCATCCTTTATCTCGGGTTTGGTCTGATGTGCTGGAACCGGGGCATTCGCCACTATCGGGGAGCAGGCAACTGAACAACTGACCGCGCGGGTTGTTTATTCCAACAATCGCGCGGTCTTTTTTACGGGGAGGAAAAATGTTGCTGCGGATTGTCGGCTCCGGGGTTCTCATCCTGCCCTCCCTCTTCTTCATTCACCAGATTTTTGCGGTGTTCTTCCACCACCTGCTCGATAATGTCTCCCACGGCGGAATCGTCTCCGGTGGCGGTTAAACCGACGTTTAAGGTTCCGCTCAGCGTTTGCACATGCAGCTCGTGAATCTTGTATTCGATTTTTTCCACCTGAAGCGGCTTGATTTTCTCGACCAGCTTTTGCAGTTCTTCATTTTGCTGCTTCAACTGATTGAGGTCCTGCTCCATCTGCTCCAGCCGTTGCCAAAGATAAGAGAAAGGATCATATCCGTACAAGCGATTTCACTCCTTTATGTGCACTATTGGTTTTCTTCATTAATAAAAATGAATTAAGCAAGCTGAATCCCTTTTCCAGTGCTTCATGTTTTTTGCGAAAATGCGTCACAGGAATGTCGTTGTCTGTTCATTCCAACCATTCCATATTCCGCCGGTTGTGTCCGCTCCTTTCCGGAGCATGCTTAAGCCTGCATCACTCGGCTGTGCCGAAAGGTTATGCATTTTCCGTCGGGATGAAATGGGCAATCTCTTTTAAAATATATGGGGATGAGGTAAGAATTGATGCCAGAATTGTGACAGGACAAAGCCCAAGCGAATAAAATATGGGCATCCGTATTGTGATTCGGCCTGTAAAGGAGGTTTTTCTGGTGAGCGGGAATACCCAATTTGCGCGGTGGCATCATTTGGCCCGGCAGTTTCTGGGGGAAGATTTTTTTAAGGAAATCATGCATGCGGCCGAAAAAGACGAACCGGCCGTCGATGTGTTTCATGGGCCGAATGAAGTGATTGTGGTGATCAATTTGCCCGGGATGGAAAATATCCATACCCTGGAAATGAGAGTGGAAGGGGAAACGCTTTGGATAAAAGGACAAATCCCAAACCCTTATGAAGGGTTTCATGTATCGCTTTCCGAGCGTAAAAAAGGAGAATTTCAGAAAACCATTCCATTGGGTGTTCCTGTTGCCAGGCGATATACCAGCGCGCGTTACCGCAAAGGGATTTTGGAAATTCGGTTTCCCATTCATAAGGAACCTTCTCAGAACCATGCGATGAAACTGAAGATGGATGACCGGGAGTAACACTGACCGAGGGAGGGACATCCATGGGGACGATCAACAATATTTTTAATATCAAAATCAACAGCATATCCAGTGCTGCTTCCGTCAATTTCGGAAATACTATCAACATCGGCGCGGAAAGCTTTACCAAATCGCTTGGTGGATCTTCACCGATTGGGGATTTCAGCCGGAACCTCGATTTTGAGCGGAATGTGTATCTCGATCCGGATATTGTGGATTCCACGGGATGAGGTGACGGGCATTGATTCATGTGGAAATTCGTTCGCTTCAGGTGAATACGGTTGCGGATGCGGGCTCGATGAATATCGGTTCCACACTGAATATTGTCAATCAACGGGAGCAACTGGTATCACCCCGGCAGCCACAGAAACCGGGAGGGCAGGAAGAAAAAACGGAAGTACCGAATCCGCCGGAGACGCAGCCGCCAATTCCCACTCAACCGGGTCCGCCAATTCCGCCGCCGGCCGGAGCCAAAAGTCCGAAGGATGACGGTCCCTCCCGCAGGAATCATTCATGTGTAATCCGGGAATGAAAAAACTTGGGTCAAACGGGCTGTGAATTGGCCTGTTTTTTTAACACTTGGAAGTTTTTTCTGGAAATGAGAGAATAAAAAAAGCCCGGAAAAAGCAGAGGTTTGGGTGGTAGGGATGAAAAAGAAAATTTTGATTGTTGAAGATGAAAAGAGCATTGCCCGGTTTCTGGAGTTGGAGTTAAGACATGAAGGATATGAGGTCAAGGTTGCCCATGACGGCAGATCTGCGCTGAGAATGATGAAAGAAGAAGACTGGCAATTGGTGATACTGGACATTATGCTGCCTGACCTCAGCGGAATCGAGATCTGTCGCCGAATTCGTTCCGACAACCAGGTTCCGATCATCATGTTGACGGCCAAAGATGCCGTTCCCGACCGTGTCAGCGGGTTGGATGCCGGCGCGGATGACTATCTGACAAAACCGTTTGCGATTGAAGAACTTTTGGCCCGCCTCCGGGCGATTGAACGGCGGCATTCATGGGAAGAGGAGGCGAACGTGATCGGGGTGACCCCGATTACCCTCTATCTCGATGAGAGAAAGGCCGAAGCGTACGGAAAGGAAATCAAATTGACCGCCCGCGAATTTGATTTGCTCTCCTACCTGATGCAAAACAAAAATCATGTCCTGACAAGGGAGATGATTCTGACCAAGGTATGGGGCTACGATTATGCGGGGGACACCAATGTCGTGGACGTCTATATCCGTTATTTGCGCGCGAAACTGGAATCCATCGGTCTGGAATATTTCATTGAAACCGTGCGGGGAGTGGGTTATGTGGTTCGGGAACATTAAGATGCCGATACGCTGGAGACTGGTTGTTTTATCGACGATCGGACTGATTGGGATTTTGATCCTGTTTCATATCTTTGTCTACGTTCTTTTAAAGAACTGGTTGATTGGAACGGAAGAATCGGTGCTTCGGGATAAGCTGATCTCGATTCAGAAAGTTTACGATCAGGAGGCGTTTTCCTCACTTCCTTACTCCGCATGGCTCCCCTCGATGATCGAAGAAGGACAAGCAGTTAGGCTGATTCGGAACAAACGGGTGATCGCTTCCGTTAACAAGGGAATTTCCGAAACAGTCTTTCTGCCGATGTCCTATCCCAACAAAAAGGAGAAGATCGAAAAATATACCGACCGGGAAGTGCTGGTGCTGACAATGCCGCTCGACCGGGGAAAAGGGCGGATGGAGTTATATTCCGATTATTCTTCCAGTGGCAAGTATATCAGCTCGATGATCACCGCATTGGTCATTGCTTCATCCGTGCTCCTCGTGTTTGTGGTGATCGGCGGATATGTGATGAGCACGATCGCGTTTCGCCCGGTGAAGATGATTACAAAGGCGGTACAGGAATTTGATCCGGCCAGGCCGACTCACCGGCTGAAGGTGCCGAACACCGGGGATGAAATTGCGCTGCTGTCGAGAGTGTTTAACTCACTGCTCGATCGGATCTATGATTTGATAAAAAAGCAAAATCGCTTTGTCAGCGATGTCTCCCACGAGTTGCGCACACCGATCGCCGTGGTGCGGGGCTATTTGAATTTATTGCGCCGTTGGGGAATGAAAAAGCCGGATGTGGCGGAGGAAGCTCTTTCCACCATGGATGAGGAGCTGACCCGGATTGAAAAAATGACTGAGCGCTTGCTCAAGTTGGCCCGTCTGGAAATGGAGGAGCCGGTTCAGGAACCGGAAACTTTCAACATCACTTCGGTTATTGCCGAACGGGTGAAGCGCTGGCAGCAAGTTCACCGTGAGCTGGAGATTGTTTATGATGCCCGGGATGAGGAACTTGAGTGCAGAAGCTATCAGGCGGATTTGGAGGAACTGCTGGATATCCTTTTGGACAACGCGGGCAAATATACGGAAGAAGGCGGCCGCATCACGGTCAAATTGCGGGGAACCCCGAAGCGCATCCGAATCGTGGTGCGGGATACGGGGCAGGGAATTTCTGCGGCTGATCTCCCCTTTATCTTTGACCGTTTTTACCGGGCCAAACGACAGCGCAAAAACACCGGCAGCGGGCTGGGACTTTCCATCGCGCTGGAACTGGTTAAAAAAATGGGCGGAGAGCTGGACATTAAGAGCCAACTTGGGAAAGGGACTGCGGTCATCATTACGTTGCCCCGTTTCTAATCAAAGATTAATCCGATTCTCATATTTCTCTTATATGCCCTTCTTATGATTGGAGTATAAATTGCATTTCTTAAGAAGGGATTGAGTCGGATGAAATTGATCGCTGAACTTTTTATCCTGCTGACGGTGGTGCCGATTTGGGGGATCAAGGCAATCTGCTCGATCCGCAGTTTGAACGTCTTTCTGAAATCTCTTATCTGACGATAGCGATTGCATATATTTCCAGCCGGGGCCGATGACAGGCCCCGTTCGTTTTTTTCACGTAAGGGTGTTGCCGGTTGCTCAGTGACGTCTCCGCTCCCCTCCCGGGACTGCGTGGATGCCTGTCTGTCATGGATCTGTCCGCTTCCCATTCAACATCCATTTGCAGCGCTTAATTTCGCCTTTGAGAAATGGTAGAATGTGAATAACCTGTGAAGTAAATGATGGAGGTGTAATCATGCCGCAAGAAGGAGAGCAAGCGATCGGGTTTACACTGGAGGCATCCAACGGAGAAAAAGTGTCGCTTTCCGATTATCGGGGGAAAAATGTTGTTTTGTACTTCTATCCCAAAGACAACACACCGGGTTGTACCGTGGAAGCGTGCGGTTTTCGTGATCACCATCAGGAATTTGCAGATCTGAATACGGTGATTTTGGGAGTCAGCCGGGATTCCGTTGCTTCCCATCAAAAATTTGTGGAAAAGCAGAATCTCCCTTTCCTGCTTCTGAGTGATCCCGACGGCAAGGTGTGTGAAGCCTATGGTGTGCTTAAAGACAAGAATATGTTCGGCAAAAAGTTTAAAGGCATCGAACGCTCGACCTTTGTGATCAATGGGGAAGGACAGATTGTCAAGGTTTATCGAAAAGTGAAAGCGATGGGGCATGTAAAGGAAGTTTTGCAATATATCAAAGAACATCTCCGTTGACGGGTTCCTGCCACAGGGCCCGTTTTTCGCCAATCGATAAAGGATGTGGTGAAAAATGGTGAATGCTTACGATTGGCCCGATTATTACGATTGGACATCCACGGGGCTTGATCACGATCTCACCTATTATGTAGAATTGGCACAGCAAACGGGAGGTCCGGTCTTGGAGCTCGGATGCGGGACAGGACGGATTACCCTGGCGATCGCCCGCGCCGGAATCAAGGTAGTCGGGCTTGACCTTTCTTCGGCCATGCTGGCAAAAGCGAAACGAAAAGCGGAGGAAATGGAACTCGCCGGGATGGTGGAATGGATCGAAGGGGATATGTCCCGCTTTCAATTGGGACGCTGTTTTCCCCTGATCATTATTCCGTACCGTTCGTTTTTGCATCTGTTGACGGTTCGCGACCAGGTGGAAACGCTGAAACGGGTGCGCGTCCATTTGGCGGACGAGGGATTGTTTGCTTTCAATATCTTCGTTCCCAAAATTAAAGCTCTTTATGAAACGGATGGACGTTATACTTTTCGCGGTACGTTTCCGGTGCCGGGAACAGGTGAAACCGTAGAGCTTCATGATTTTATCGAATATGACCATTTTGCCCAAATTGCCAATGTGATTCGTTACATGGAACGATTTGATCCTTCAGGTTTAATGATTGAGCGAATCCGCACGCTGTTCCGGCTCCGTTATGTTTACCCGTCCGAAATCAACCATCTTTTAAACCTGTGCGGATTTAAAATTCTTCATCGCTTTGGCACATTTTACCGCACGCCTTTTGACGCGCGCAGCGACGAATTGATTATTGAAGCGGCTAAACGCGTTTTGTAGGGAGGGGAGAAAATGGAAGTGCAGAAGCCGAAACGCGTACCGACGCGAAAAATCTTGGAAACCCTCGCCGAAATGTATCCGGATGCCCATTGTGAACTGAACTACCGAAATCCTTTTGAACTCTTGATCGCCACGATTCTGTCGGCGCAATCAACCGACCGCCAGGTGAACAAAGTGACGAAAGGATTGTTTGAAAAGTTCCCCCGGCCGGAAGATTTTCTTGATTTGACCGAGGAAGATCTGGCGGAGCACATTCGCGGTCTGGGATTGTATCGCAATAAAAGCAGGAGCATTTTGCAAACATGTCGCATTTTGGTGGAGAAGTACGGAGGGGAGGTGCCGCAAGACCGCAAGCAGCTGGAAGCATTGCCCGGAGTCGGCCGCAAAACGGCCAATGTCGTATTGAGCAATGCCTTTGGTGTTCCGGCGCTGGCGGTGGATACGCATGTACAGAGGGTGGCCAACCGCTTGGCCCTTGCGGATAGCGACAACCCGCTTGAGACGGAGCGCCAACTGATGAAACGGGTTCCCCGGGCCGAATGGAGCGACACCCATCATCGGATCATCTGGCACGGCCGCCGCGTTTGCGCCGCGAGAAATCCCAAATGCCAGATCTGCGACCTCCTGCCTTACTGTTGGTACGGGAAAAAAGTGAAAAAGGAGAAGGGGAAATACGAGCCGGCGGGGCGGTAAAAGGAGAACGCGAAGAAGGCGATTTTTGATCAGTCAAAAGTCGCCTTTTAACTAAAACACCGCCTTTTTGCATGATTCGCGGCTGATCCGCGTCATGCACAAAAGCCCCACCGGGAAAGAAGGGTGGGGAATTAAGGGTCAAATTATGAACCTTTTGATTCGGTTTGTTTTTCCTTTTTCACTTTGACTTCCCTGGCCCAATCTCTGAATCCGAAGTATAAAGCGGCAAGGGCGACCAGGATATGAACGACTTCAATCGTGGCAGTATTTTCAACAAGGCCGTCGAAAAGGCCGAGAATCGCGATGATGCCGTACAAAACGCCGAAGACCCGTGCAGTCAGCAGGCTCCACTTCTCTTGGGCGCTTACGGCCAAAAAGATAATGCCGCTAATCAGATGAAACAGGTTATGAGCCAAGGTTAAATGCAGGAGATTATAAATGGTGCCTTGAGTTGGTAAAAAGAAGCCGATCACCCCGATGAGGGTGAGCAAAACTCCTATGATCCTGGCGAATCCTTTTGCCATAAACCTCACTCTCTTTCCTTTGGTTTGTTAGATATATATGAGCCACACCGGGTGGTGATGCCTAAATTGTCCAACTGAATCTTTCACTGAAGGCAAAATGAAGAGGTGGTAATAAATTGCGGGAAACGAGGAAAAAAACCCGGGAAATCCAGGCGATCGAGCGGCGCAAGCAGCTGTTGGAGATGGCGAAAAAGTTATTTGCCGAGCGGGGCTATCACGGTACAACAACGAAAGCGATCAATGAAAGCATCGGAATGGCGGACGGGCTTCTGTATCACTATTTTCCCGGGGGGAAATTGCAAATTTTGCATGCGATTTTTGAAGAAGAGATCGACCGGAAAATCGGCCGGATCAAGCAAGAATTGCAAAAGATTGCGGAGATTGACGAGCTTAAAGACGTTCTTTTTCAAATTGGCAGCCTTTTGATGAAATATGCCGTTCGCGACCGGGAATTGCTCATCATCTATCTGAAAGAACGTTCGCTGCTCGACCCTGCGCTGTTGCAGAGGAGCATCCATCAGCTTTGTGAGGTCTGGCGGGAGATCTGCGCCCTGATCGAAGCAAAGATCGATGAGAGACACTTTCATCAATTTGATCCGTCGATGATGGTGAATCAGTTTGTCGGTGCCATTATCTTTTATCTGGCACAAAATATTTACTTTCCGGAAAAAAGCCGCAGTCGCAAAAGGAAAGAAGAATTCCTGTGCGAATGGGTTCGCCATACCCTTGCAACCTGGACCAAATAAAAAAGGGGAGACCATTTTGGACTGCCCGGTTTTTTAAAAAACAATTCATTGATTAATGAATTAAAAAAGGGGAATATAATAGAGTAATTTATTTTCTCCAAAAAGGATGGGGGCCTCAATGAAACTTCAGTTTGATCTGTTTGCTCCGGATTATAAGAAACACTCCTATGCGTTTTATACTGAATTGCGGGAAAAAGCGCCCGTTTACAAAGTGAAAATGCCGAACGGGCTCGATGCCTGGCTGATTACTCGCTACGAGGATGCGCTTTCGGCTTTAAAGGACAGCCGCTTTATCAAAAGAGGGCGAACCGCGCTCGGGGAAGAGCGGTTTAAAAAATTGATCGTGCTTGAGGAATCAGAGTACTTAATGGAAACCATGCTGGCGATGGATCCGCCCGATCATACCCGACTCAGAAGTCTGGTATCCAAAGCGTTTACGCCCAAGATGATCCAGGGGATGCATGAGAATATCCAAAATATCGCCGACGGGCTGTTGGAGAAAATGGAAAAAGGAAAACCAATCGATTTAATGAGTGAGTTTGCCTTTCCCCTGCCCATCATCGTAATCAGCGAAATGCTGGGAATTCCCACTGAAGACAGGATGAAATTTCGCGATTGGTCCAACGCGATCATTGATGCCAATAATCATCCGGACCGGATGAGGAAGGCTGGTCCCAAAATCAAAGCTTTTGTCGCTTATTTGCAGGAATTGGTGGAAAAACGCCGGCAAAATTCAACCGATGATCTGATCTCCAGTCTTGTTCATGCAGAAGCAGAAGGAGATAAACTTTCTGAGAAAGAACTTTATGCCATGATTTTTCTGCTGATTGTCGCCGGGCATGAAACAACGGTCAACCTGATCGGAAACGGAGTGCTGGCCCTGCTTGAAAATCCTGATCAGATGGCCCTTTTGCAGCAAAATCCGGAACTGATTCAAACGGCGGTGGAAGAGTTTCTGCGTTACTACAGCCCGGTTGAGTTTACGACCAACCGCTTTGCGATAGAAGATGTGAACTGGCATGGAGAGACCATTAAAAAAGGGGATATGGTGCTGGTTGCTCTGGCATCGGCCAATCGGGATCCGGAGCAATTTGTCAATCCGGATCAACTGGATATCACCCGTAAACATAATCCGCACATCGGTTTTGGCTATGGGATCCATTACTGTCTGGGAGCACCTTTAGCCCGTTTGGAGGCGCAGATTGCCATTTCGTCGCTGCTTAACCGCTTCCCCGATATAAAGCCGGGCACCTCCCTTGAACAGTTGGAATGGCGCCCCAGTTTCCTGATGCGCGGTTTAAAGGAATTGCCGGTCATTCTTTGAGAACGGAGATTGATTATTTAATCTGGATTCTAAAAAACAATTGAAAGTATCTCTTTAACTCTAATTGCAAAAGTTGGAAAGATCAGACGAAAGAAGTTGAAGCTGTCGACAGACGAAAGCAAAAGGGGATTGGTGCTTCTCCGCATCGACCGTTACGACCGGGGCAAAGAGAAGCGCCAAGACCCTGCTTTATGGATTTGGATATGAATGTTTTCGCCTCTTTTGGTGTTTGTTATTTTTTAATCCGGACAAAATAAAAAAGGATCGATACAGGAAAATGACCTCTTTCATTGACAAAAGGGCAAAGGGGGGCGTAGACTAATTATATAGATTATTAAGTGAGAATCGTTCTTTCACAGGGCGGATTCAGCGAGGTGGAGAACAATGACCAACCGCCTGGCAGAAGCAGTCGAGATGCTCAAAGGGATTGGAGTTCGTATGACCCCGCAGCGTCATGCCATTTTAACCTATCTCTACTCTTCAATGGGTCATCCGACGGCTGATGAGATTTATAAGGCGCTGGAAGGAAATTTTCCCAATATGAGCGTGGCAACCGTATACAATAATTTGCGTGTGTTCAAAGATGCGGGATTGGTCAGGGAATTGACCTATGGTGACGCCTCCAGCCGCTTTGATGCCAATATGGACGATCATTATCATGTGATTTGCCGGAAGTGTGGAAAGATCACCGATTTTGATCATCCGCCGCTCTTCAAAATGGAGCAGGAAGCAGCAAAGGCGACAGGATATCAGGTTGAAACACATCGCATGGAAGTGTACGGAGTTTGTCCTGAATGTCAAAAAAAAGAGAAGCAATGAAAAGGCCCTGCTTAAGGTGTGGCAGGGTCTTTGCTTTCGGTTGCGGCAGCCGATCGGGAAGCTGTGCTTTCGCTATACATGGCTTCGATGATTTCCGCATAGTTTTCCTCGATTTTTGGCAGCCGCAGCCTCTGGGTAGAAGTCAATTCCCCGCGGCTTTGGGAAAAAGAGCGGTGCAGGAGGGCAAACCGCTTTGGCTTTTCTATCAATGAAAAACCTTCTAACCGGCGGTCGATTTCCTCTTTTATCAGCTCTTCCAATTCTGCCGGGCTCTTTCCGGCGCAGGCAGCGGGATCAGGTGTGATCAACGCGGTTATGTACGGACGGGCGTTTCCGAGCAAAACGGCTCTCTCGATCAAAGGGCTTGCGTTGAGCGCATCTTCGCAATCATCGGTGTCTACCAGAGTTCCGTCGGACAAGGTGACACAATTTTTTCTGAGCCCGGTCATTTTGATCTGTCCGTCCGAAACGGCTTCAGCGAATTCCCTCGTGTGAAGCCATCCGTTCACAATCGTCTGTTGGGTTTTCTCCGGTCGGTTGTAGTAGCCCATCATTACGCTGGCGCTTTTCACCAGCAATTCGCCGTCCGAGAGGAAACGGTATTCGATCCCGGGCAGGGTATTTCTGCTGCCGTCTGCCGGATCAGTAAGACGGCTTGCCAATATGATGGAAGTGCAAGCGGCGGTATTGTGCGTTGTAATAACCGGCAAACCCAGTGTTTCAAAAAAGCCCCGTGCCTCATCCGACAAGGAAAGTTGATCGCTGATCAGAAATCGCAATCTTCCGCCGAACCGGTGCACCCATTTGGAGAAGACCAGGGTATGGGCCAGGGTGTGCGTCCATCTGGCTGTACCGGGTATGGGCCAGTTGAAACCCTTACGGGCATGATCGTAGTAGGTTTGCGTGAGGCGGCGTGCCGTCCGAAAAAGAAATGCCCTGAATTGGGAACGTTCGATTTCGCTGTGCACCAGATTGTACAGACGTTCCACCTGTTTCGCACTTCCGATGAAAATGGTTGGCCGGTATTGGATCATGGGGCTGAGCAGATCATCTGTTTGATCCGTGTATGCAATCGTTGCACCGCATCGGAGCGGGGCCATCTGTCCGGCCAGCCGGGTCAGGCTGGAGGAGGCGGGCAAAGCGGAAAGGACAATGTCATCCGATACCATCGGGATGACATGAGAGATGCTTTCCAGGTGGCTGAGAATGTTGGCATGGGAGAGCATCGCTCCTTTCGGTTTTCCATGGACGCCTTGCTGATAGACAATAGCGGCTAGCTCAGGGGGCTGAATCGCGGGGTAAACCCAATCCAGCTCCTCGAGGGCAACCGTTTGCCCCAACTGGATGACTGTTTCAAAGCGAAGGGCTCCGCGTTTTCCTTCCGCTTTTCCGGTCAACAGAATGGTGTGACGGATTTCTGAAGGCGGATCAAGCTGATCCAGCATTGGAGGAGTTCCGACTAGGACAGCCTCGGCTTCGGAATGGAGCAGGATTTTTTTGATGTCGGCGGCCGGTTGCAACGGATGGATGGGAACGGAAACGGCACCCAAACTTAAAATGGCAAGATCGCTGATGAGAAAGCGGGGATGGTTTTCCGAGATGATGGCCACTTTGCTTCCTGCCTTTATTCCCAGCCGTTCCAGGCCAAAAGCGAAATCGCGAACGGTGGCCCACAGTTTTTGGTAAGTCATCGAGCGCGGCTGGCTGTCTTCCGTCCACAGCAGCGCCGTTTTGTCCGGAAATCGGCTGACCGTTTGTGAGACCATTTCAAGAAGATTATGTGGTTTCAATTGCCTGTTCCTCCTTTCGGTGCATCATGTTTCAAGAAACAAATTGTTTTGCCAAGTCCGAAAAACAGAAGTCTGTCGGGTTCCGGTGCCCCGGTTCCTTTGGGGCAAAGGATCTGTAGAACCTTTTGCTTCACCCCTGTCATGGATCCCTGCCGGTTTTCCAAGATTGCTTCTCAAGTTTGGCGACAGCCTGTCCCGTTTTCAAAGAATTGGTACTATTATAGCGGAAATTGACTCGGAAGAGAAGTAACGGGCCGGCATAACGAAGCGAAGCCCTTTGTCAGTGAAGGGCCTCGCTACATTGGTGGTGTTTCGGTTTGCTTGGGAGCATCTGCGGGGTCAAACGATAAAATGGCTCTGCAATGCATGCATTCATCCTTTTTTCCCAACACCTTTGTCTGTTTCCCGCAAGCGGGGCAGATGATGTGTGCGGATTGAGTGGAGATGATTCCGATCCAAAAATAAATGCCAACGCTGGCCAGAACGAAGATCATGCCAATCGCCAGGAAGAGGGCGATCAGGTCTTTGGCCAGGAATCCCAGATACATGACTCCCACGCCGGCAAAAATCAGGCCAAGGGCAAAGGTGCGAATTTTATTCAGCTTGCCGGAAAGTAGCATACGGCCCCTCCTTAAAAAGCGCTTTCAATGTCAGAAAGATTGTAACACGAACGCATTTTTTGCGCAATCAAAGGGATGTGCGGGCGGGATCAAGAAGATGTCCGATTTTGCAACATAATAAATAAAAAGGTTTGTTTTATGATTTTTGGGGAAAAGGAAGCATGCTATGATAAAATGGAGCAATTAAATTTTTGCCCAGTTGTGGAGGTTGATTCATGCAAACGAATCGTAAACAAGTGACCATCGCGATGTTGATCGCGACGTTTTTGGCGGCAATTGAGGTCACGATCGTCAGTACGGCAATGCCCCGGATTGCCAGTGAACTGGGGGGATTGCAATTCATCAGTTGGGTATTTGCCGCATATCTTCTCACCTCAACTGTGACGACGCCCATTTTCGGCAAACTGGCTGATCTCTATGGAAGAAAAGTCGTCTTCACGGTTGGGGCCGCTTTATTTTTATTGGGTTCGATGTTATCCGGATTGTCTTCGTCGATGCATCAGCTGATCTGGTTCCGCGCATTGCAAGGGTTGGGCGCCGGAGGAATCATGCCGACAACCTTTACGATTATCGGCGATATCTTCCCTTATGAACAGCGGGCCAAAGTTCAGGGGTGGTTTAGTTCGATCTGGGGATTATCCGGACTGGTCGGCCCCCTTGTCGGCGGGTTTCTGGTTGATTACGTATCATGGCGGTGGATTTTTTATATCAATTTGCCGTTTGGTCTTGTTTCTGTGATCATGCTCTGGATCTTTTTGCGGGAAGAAGGAGATTCCCGCGAAAGAAAAATCGATTATTTAGGTGTTCTCACTTTTTCCATCGCCGTCGCCTCGATCCTGTTTGCCCTGTCAACGGGAGGAACGGTCTATTCTTGGGGATCGGCAATCATCATCGGCCTGTTTTTGGTTGGAATCCTGTTTTTGCTGATCTTCATCTGGGTGGAGTTCAAGGCTGAAGAGCCGATGCTGCCGCTGGAATTGTTCAAAATTCCGTCCATCCTCGTTTCCAATTTGGCTGCTCTCTTGTCGAGCGGCATTCTGATTGCGCTCAATGTTTATTTGCCCCTCTGGGTTCAAGGGGTACACGGGCGCGGAGCAACCGGTTCGGGGTTAACGCTGCTGCCGATGTCGATTGGCTGGCCGATTGGTGCCACTCTCGGAGGCAGGCTGATGCTCAAAGTCGGTCCGCGCAAAACGGCGGTGCTGGGGCTGATTCTCATTTTGGCAGGAAATGTGTCTCTGGCTTTTATCAGCCAGACGACGCCGGATTGGGTTTTAAGCGTGATCATGCTTATAATCGGTTTCGGCTTCGGCTTCTCGATGACGGTATACACGGTTATTGTCCAGTCTTCCGTCGGGTGGAACCTGCGCGGAGCTGCCACGGCTTCCAACACGTTTTTGCGTTCGCTCGGACAAACGATCGGTGTGGCGGTCTTTGGGACGCTTTTTAACCATTACATGAAGGTGTTCATGATGGGGCACGCCGAGGTGAAGAATATCAATGTGTCAGATCTCAACCGCTTGCTCGATCCGCACAACATCGGGCAAATTCCGTCGAGCGTGATGAAAACGATGCGGGAAGCGCTCGTTTATGGTCTGCATCACATTTTCCTCATTTTGGTCGGCATCGCGGTTCTCGCGCTGCTGTTTGTGTTCCGGTTGCCATCCAGTAAGCCGGAGGCTGTTGCCGTCTCCAAAGATCTAAAAGAGGCTTGAGGCGAGATCGGTAAAGATAGGGCCGGGGATGCTTCTCTGGCCTTCCCGCATATTTGTCGGGCGGTCAGGGAGGCCCAATCCCCTGATGATTTTGTTGAGTGTCATCCCGAGGTTATGCCGCAAAAACATTTTTTAAAAAAAGTGTTGACGAAATTTATTTAAGGTGTTATTATCTATTTTGTCGCCGCAAAACGCGGCTGAAAAAGAATTTCGATGTGTTCCTTGAAAACTAAAGAGTGAAGCATGACCTGTTGATTCTTTTTGAGCTAGATCTTTATCGGAGAGTTTGATCCTGGCTCAGGATGAACGCTG
>NZ_JAECVZ010000015.1:0-75477 GCF_016055135.1 Thermoactinomyces sp. CICC 10521
GCCAGCGTTCATCCTGAGCCAGGATCAAACTCTCCGATAAAGATCTAGCTCAAAAAGAATCAACAGGTCATGCTTCACTCTTTAGTTTTCAAGGAACACGTTTTTTATCAATCGCTTATCGCGACGGAATTTAATGCTATCACATCTCGCATCATATGTCAATAGTTTTTTAGAAACGAGATTGATAATTTCCTCTTCGCAAAAGCGACGTTAACTACTATATCACCCGGAGAGCGCTGCGTCAAATGAAAATATTTCCAAAAGCTGCTGATGGATTTTCTTCCCGATAAAGCAAAATAACAGCCATTCCTCCATCACTCTGATCCGCCTTCCTGCTGTCCGCATACCAAGTATAGATGAATAAGATCTTGTCTCGGAATGATTTTCCTTTTCTTGGTGCATCCTATGATCGAAATATTCCACACAGGGAGTGGACCTGATGCACGCATCTTTCTGGTCTCTTTTGCCTTTTCTGATTGTAATCCCGCTGGCGATGTGGACACGCCAGGTACTGATCGGCCTGATGGCGGGCCTGCTCGTCGGAGCCTACATGAAAAAATTCACCTGGCTCGGGGGTATTGAAGTGGCAATCCACTATCTGGTCAAGGAAGTCACTTCGCCCGGCAATCTTCGCCTCCTTCTCTTTATGTACGGCTTTGGCGCCTTTATCGGACTGGTTCGCGTTACGGGGGGAGTATCAGGGTTCGCGCAGTGGATGAATCGCCGTATCAAATCGGCCCGCAGCGCTTTCGGGCTGACCTGGCTCTCCTCACTGGCCACCTTTATGGCTCCCGACTTTCGCATCATCACCGTCGGCCCCGTGATGAAAGAAGTATTTCAACGATTGAAAATCTCCGGTTCCAAAGTGGCCTTCATCATCGATGCCACCTCAACTCCCTTAATCGCCCTGATTCCGATCGGAACGGCGTTCGTCGGGTACATGGTCGGGCTGATCGCCGATTCGGCCCATCATCAGGGGTTCAGCCTCACCCCTTATCAGGTTTTGCTGCAAAGCATTCCTTTCAACTTCTTCTCTATCCTGATGCTGGTCTATACCCTTTATCTCACTTTTTTCAAAGGAAAATCCGAGGAAAAAGGAGCTGTTGATCCCAATGATTGCCCTCCCGGCATTCGCACTCCTTTCCGCACCTCGCCCCAGGTCGGTTATTTTAAAGATTTGTGCAAGCAGGACAAAGCGTTGGCCGGGAAAAAAAATACCGGCGCCAGCAGTGAACACGAACCTGACAGCGACTTTCCCGATCCGGTGGAAATCGTTTCAGAATCAGCCGCGCCCAAGGCAATTCATCTGATCGTCCCCCTCTGTCTGCTGTTGGGATTCACCTTTTTTCTCACCTGGTGGGACGGTTATACGAAAACCCCCTCTTTCTGGGAGGCACTCACTAAAGCCGATGCGGGCAAAGCGATGCTGGAAGCTGTCTTCATCACGCTGATTCTCTCCTTTATCTGGTACGGGATTCACCGGCAGCCGATCCAGCGACTCCTCTTCGGATTTTTGCAAGGGGGCAATGAGATGATGGGCGTAAACGTGCTGCTCGCTCTCGTCTGGGCCTTGACAGCTGTCTCGACGGATCTGGGTTTTATCACCTATACGAAAAAACTGATCGAACACCTGGTTCCGTCCCTGTGGTTGGCTCCTGTCCTGTTTCTGGTGGGCTGTGTCATCTCCTATATCGTCGGATCCAGCTTTGGAGCGTGGGCAATCCTGATGCCTCTGGGTTTTTCGCTGGCTGCCGGCACCCATACCCCGATCCCGCTCATCACCGGGGCCGTTTTTGCCAGCGGCAGCTTCGGCGGATTTGCCTCTCCCCTGAGTGACAATACCGTCGCCATGGCCACGGTCATGAAGCTGCCCTTGATGAAATATGCGCATCAAAAACTGATTGCCTCCCTGATCGTCGGAATCGCCAGCGCCATTTTGTATGCGGTGATCGGCTGGGTGATGAGCAGGTGAAGGCACGAAAAAAGCAGGAATCAAATGACCCCGGTCACAATAAGGGGGTCATTTTCCGTGGCAACGAAAAAGATTGAAAAGATCTATTAGACCGGGGTGAATGGCATCTTCTCTCACGGCGGTATTCCGACACTTCCGTATCCAAGACAACAGACCTGGGCCCAAGAGTGGACAGACAACCGGGTAATATTTGCCGATCTTGCCCGGAAAGGCTTCAAAAGAGTCCATTTGCACAACAGTCGCACAACAAATTGAATCCCATCTTCATTAATTAATAGGGATAATGAAATTTCTTTTTGATTTCTTCCGAGTAATCCGGATAGCGATTTTCCCGCAATACCTTTTCGTATTCCTGGGATGTTCCGATAAACAGTACATCGCAAGCAGGAAGATGATCTAATCCCTGAGTGAAAAAATCTTGAACATATAAGGCATTTGGATCTTTGGCCCGGGGATCTTCTTTCAGCAAAAGTTCGGTTCGGTGCCCATGCTGATCAACAAAATAGGTTTCCAAGTGTGCCGGTTGATCCGGCAACGGTGTGTAAACCATTCCGTTTGGAGGAACGTTGATCATATATTTGTTCCAAAATTCTTTCGGGGGTTCTTTGGCGTCGGGAATGTCCATATATACTTGAACCCAACCGTGATAGTTCTTCGGTACGAGAAAAACATAGGTTGGAATTGAAAAAAAAGACCATGCAACGTAAAGCAAAAGAGCCATGACTAATAACAACAGCAATCCGGCAGGATACTTCCATGTCCGCACGGTTATTCCCCCATTCATCCCAAAAAGAGGATACCATTCTTGATGCGCTGAGTCGGATGCCGCTTTCACCATGGAATTTTTCCGGGATCCAACCCGCTTCACCGGCCCCGGGCAAAACCCGCAAATCGAACAGAGCCGACAATCGGCCTGACCGGACGGAAAAAGAATGTCCGGACTCCGTCAGAACAGCTGTAGCCAAAGACTTTCTGACGGACCGGATAACAGCGGGAACTTGTTCCTTCAACTATTTAAAAAACGCTCAATGCAAGTCAGCTGTTCTTCTGTATTCAGCGCCGGGGCGTGACCCAGTCCGGGAATGGTAACCAATTGACAGCCGGGTCCGCTCTTGCGCATTGCCTCAGCTGTCTCAACCGGCAAAATATCCGACCGTTCCCCTCTGATCAACAGAACTTTCGCTTTTACCGCGTTCCATTGCTCCCACAGCAACAAGTCTTCCGGATGGGCAAACTGGTGAACAATCTGCGGATCATAATCCGGAGTGAATTTGCCATTGTCTTTGCGGCGGGCCGAAGTTTCCGTAAAATGAAGCCATTCCTCCTCACTGTTGATGCCAAAGTCTCGGTAAGTGGAACGATAATAATCCATAAGCTCCGTCATTGTTCGGAACTCGGGCGGATTGGCCGTATAGGCAAGAATGCGTTGAACCCCTTCCGCAAGTTCGCCGTTCGGCTGTTTCTCCGCCGGGCCGGCACCAATATCATTCAGCACAAGGTGCGTAATCCGGTTTCGCAGGATCGAACCGGCCAAGCGGATTCCGATCGCCCCGCCCATGGAAGTGCCAACCCACCGCATTTCCTCAATTCCCAAAGCATCGACCAAAGCGGCAACCAAACGCTCATAACGCCCAAAACAGTAATCCTTGGCAGGATCCGCACTCCATTCGCTCCGTCCGCGTCCGATCATGTCGGGGCAAATCACATGAAAGGATTTTGCCAGTCGGGCGGCCAGGGTATCAAAATCCCTGCCGTTTCTGGTCAGTCCGTGCCAGCACAACACCGCCGGCTTTGCCGCATCACCCCACTCATAAATGTGAAGTTGCACACCGTCGACTTCCAGGTATCGGGACATTCCGGCCCTCATCATAACCCCTCCTGTTTTCTCCTGTTGTCATGGTCAACAATCCAGCACATCAACACGAAAATTCCGAAAAATCGAGTCTTGTTTTTGCCTTCATCACAAGTATACCATTCATCTGGAGCCACAGGCCGGCCGACGGAAAAAACCCTGCTCCTTTTGCAATGCGGCAGGGTTTTCTTTCGACGCATTCACCGGACCGGGCATCATCCGCCGATCCCGGGTTTTGCTTTCGTTCCAAAACGCACTATCACATAACACAAAACAATCAAAGCAAACATCATCGCCCCGATGATTTCAAAATCCACTTCAAACGAAGGAACAAAAAAGATAATCGCTTCGTAACAAGCCACACCGTACGCCAGCACCACAATGATCCATCCCATGATTCGCGATGCCGCTTTTCCCAGTTTCCCCGACTGCTCCAGCATGCGGCAGGTGATAAATGAATCAATGGTATCGGTGAGCATCATCCCTGCCATAAAGGTAAGCCCCAACATTGCCGGCATCCACCGGCTTGCGTGGCTGGCAGCTATCGCCCAGACAGAGGTCTGGCTGACCGTATCCGCAGCAAGGGCAAAGATGGCTCCAATAATGACAATATGAATGGGATTGGAGGTTTCCCGGGCGAAGCGAGGAATGAATCTCCCCCTGATTCCTCCCAACTTGTATTCTTCTTCCGTGCGGATGAGAAGGTTCCGGATATTCAACGTCCCGATCAGCAGCAGTGAAAGAACGGACACCCATGTCACCAGGGTATCAAAATAGTCCGGGAACTTGAAATTTCGGCTGAATGCAGAAAGGACGACAGCAACACTCGCCACCACCGTTCCGTGTCCAAATGAAAACAGCGTGCCCACCCAGCGTGTCACCTTGCTCTTTTTGCGCCAATTATACCGGACCAACCCATCAATGCAGGCCAAATGGTCAGCATCCAAACCATGACGCAACCCCAGCACGAACACGAACAGAATCAGCGAAAAAACCTCCATACCACCATTCCCTTCTTCATGTCGTGTATTTGAATTGCATAAGATCGGGTACATCGACATTACGAATCCGCGGATTCCAGCTTCATGATTTCCTTCACTTTTTGCATGTCTATGTGTTCACGAATCCACCCGGCAAGAGAGGCATAAACCGCTTCCCGGATCTCCCGCCTGTTTCTCCCGCTTTCTTCTTTTTTGGGCAAACCTTTTTTCAAGCGGAGATGATTGATCCAATGACGGAGAAAGGAAGGATTATCAAACAGGCCGTGCAGATAGCTTCCCCATACCTCCCCCTCCCCGGATACAGCACCGTCCAGGCGTCCGTCCGCCAGCCTGAAAAGAGGAGAGGTGCCGGCAGCCAATATGGTTCGGCCCAAATGAATTTCATACCCTTCGACAAGCTCCGAACCACCCCAGGAGGCAAGGGGCCTCCCGACAGCTCTTACCGTTTGCTTGCCGGGAACGAAGCGGGTCTCCATCGCGAGCAGTCCCAAACCATCCTGTTCAGTTTGGCTTGATTCGACTCCTTCGGGATCAGTCAACTTTCGTCCGAGCATTTGATATCCGCCGCAAATGCCGACCACTGAACTGCCCCGCTCTTTTAATCGGAGGATTTCCCCGGCCAATCCCGTCACTTTCAGCCAGGCGAGATCTTCCATCGTGTTCTTTGTGCCGGGCAGGATGATGACATCGGGATTTCCCAGCTCGTCGACCGATTTTACATAACGAACGGCGAGATCGTCCTGATCCATCAACGGAAGAAAATCAGTGAAGTTGGAAATGCGCGGGAGCCGGATGACCGCCACGTCCAGGTCTGCTCCCTGTTTGTTTCCTTTTAAGGCCAATGCCCCCAGCGACATCGAATCTTCGGGATCAACATCGATTTCGACATAGGGGAGAATGCCCAGCACCGGAATTCCCGTCCGGTTTTCCAGCCATTTGATTCCCGGCTCAAGCAATGCTTTGCTGCCCCGGAATTTGTTGATAATCAATCCTTTTACCCGCGCCCGTTCCTCCGGTTCGAGCAGTTCCAGCGTTCCCACGATCGAGGCGAACACTCCGCCGCGGTCGATGTCCGCCACCAGCAGAACGGGGGCATCCGCCATTTGCGCAATTCTCATATTGGCAATATCGCGGTCTTTCAGATTAATCTCCGCCGGGCTGCCTGCCCCTTCGATCACAAGCACTTCATATTTTCGCGATAACCGTTTCAGGGACTCCGAAGCCGCGGTGAGGAGTTGGCCGAGCAGCGGTCCGCGATACGAGCCGGCGGCGACATCGGCAAAATGGCGGCCGTGCACAATCACTTCCGAGACCAGATCCCCTTTCGGTTTCAGGAGAATCGGGTTCATATCGACATTTGCTTCAATGCCGCACGCTTCCGCCTGAACGCCCTGAGCCCGCCCGATTTCTCCCCCGTCCGACGTCACATAGGAGTTAAGGGCCATATTTTGCGATTTAAACGGGGCAACCCGGAAACCTTCTTCATGAAAATAGCGGCAAAAAGCCGTGCATAACACACTTTTCCCTACATCTGAAGCTGTTCCTTGCAACATGATCGCCTTCATGGTTCCGCTTCCTTTTCAAAATTCGATTCCGCGCACCGCCGGGATTCCTTCATGATAATAATGTTTGACCGCCTCCACTCTGGAGACGAGATCAGCGGCTTCCATCACCTTTTCATGCGCATTTCGCCCGGTTAAAACGAGATGCAGGTGCGGAGGGCGGTTTTGAATCAGGTTGAGCACTTCCGCCATCGGCAAAACATCGTCGATGGGAAAGGATTTGATGGCAAGCGCGTTGTTAATCTCATCGAGTATGACCAGATCGTAATCTCCGCTCATTACCCTTTCTTTGCTGATCTTCCATGCACGGGCCAGCGCCTCCCGGTGTTCTTCCGGGGTTTTGGTCCAGGTGAAACCGATCCCCAGCTGGCAGATCTCCACTCCCAGACGCTCCAGCGCGATTTTCTCGCCATACGTCCGTTCCGGTGATTTGATAAATTGCAGAATCAGCACTTTCATCCCCCGGCCGGCTGCCCTTAACGCCAGCCCGAGAGCCGCCGTCGTCTTTCCTTTGCCTTCACCTGTGTAAACCAGTGTGAGCCCGCGCCGTCCACTGTCCTGTTTTCCGGCTGTCTCCCTTTTGTCCAGGTTGCTCATGTGTCAGCCCTCCTGCTCAGTCGGTATTGTTGGCATGCGGAAATGAAGCGCGGCACCATCTCCGGATGGGATGCAAAATGAAGATGGGTATAGCCGGCCAGCAGATTTTCCCGCACATACCCTTCCCGGTGTTTTCCCCTGCGCCCGCTCGTTTGGTAAGCCGGCGGGTAATGGTCCGACTGTGCCGTCAGCTCAGAATAATGAAATTCATGGCCACGCGCTTTTTCGCCCCGCTTCAGCAACAGATTGTCGCTTAACGCCTCCACTTCCCGGTAGCCGAGCGCCGCCAGCCGGTCTTTCATCCGGACGGCAGCCGGAATCACCCCGACCATCGGATGAGCGTTTCCTTCCCAGTCGATGATAGCCTCAGTCAGGTACATATACCCGCCGCATTCGGCAAACGTCGGCAGGCCTGCGGCGATTTTCCTACGAAAGGAATCCTTCACTTTGCCGTTGCCCGATAATTCCCGGACAAACTCTTCGGGAAAGCCTCCCCCGATATACAGACCGTCCACTTCCTCCGGCACGATTTCTCCGCGAAGAGGGCTGAAAAAACGCAGGCAAGCGCCATGATGCGTCAGCAGTTCCAGATTTTCCGGGTAGTAAAAATTAAAAGCCGCATCCTTGGCCACCGCGATGGTGACAGGTTCTTCTTCCCCAGATGACACGGGCGCAAAAATTCGCTTTTCCGGCGTTTCCAGCTGCGGGGCTGCACTGGCCAGCGATTCCAGCCGATCCAAATCAACCCCTTTTTCCACGAGCTCCGCCAAGCGGGCAAACAGCGGGGCGATTTCTCCCCGCTCAATCGCCGGAATTAAACCGAGATGACGTTCCGGAATGTCGATCGACGGATCGCGGGAGAGCCAGCCGACCACAGGAATCCCGCATTCTTGTTCAATCGCCGCCTGAACCAGGCGAAAATGTCCTTCGCTGCCTGCCCTGTTGACAATCACTCCGGCAATCGGCACGGCCGGATTCAGAAGCTGATACCCTTTCACCACGGCCGCCGCACTGCGCGCCATGCTGTGAACGTTTACGATGAGTATGACCGGGCTTTGCAGCATCATGGCGATTTCAGCCGTACTCCCCCTGTCACTGCGCGGATCTTTTCCATCATATAACCCCATGACTCCTTCAATGATGGAGATGTCAGCCCCCCGGCTCCCGCGGAAAAAAATTTCCCGCATGCCCTCCGGCTCCATCATCCAGGTATCCAGATTGCGGGAAGGACGGCCGGTAACGGCAGTGTGATAGCTGGGGTCGATGTAATCGGGGCCTGCTTTAAACCCTTGCACTTGCAGCCCGCGTTTTTTGAATGCGGCCATCAAGCCGAGCGTAATGGTCGTCTTGCCCACGCCGCTGCCGGTTCCGGCAATCACGATCCTCGGTCTCGCTTCACTCATTGTTCTCCCTCCCTGCGCGGGGATGTGGGACAAGGGCAACGGACAGGGTCACATTTCCTGATTTTTTCTTGGGCAAGAGCCAATCTTCCGCCCCCGAAGACAACAGGGCTGCCGGTTCGCTCACGCCATAAGCCCCCGTATAGCGATATACCGTTTCCGAAGGATTGGGCAGCGAAACGGTGTTCAGTTCTTCAGGAGAATATACATCCATCCGCCAGCCGTATTTTCGGCACAAAGCGAGGAGGCCGGGCTCGTCCTTTTTCAAGTCGATGGTGGCAATATTACGGACACTTTTAATGGAGAGCTTCAGTTCAGCAAGCGTCTCCGTCACGGTCTGTTCGATCTCCTCCAGCGTGGTGCCCCGATTGCAGCCAATTCCGAGCACCAGCACTTTCGGACGGTAAAGAACCCCGTTTTGCAGAAAGCGTTTCTCTTCATCCGGGCTCAACAAACGATGCGTTACCACGAGGGCGACATCAAATTCCTGTTCCTCCGCCTCGCGGGCAGAAGCCACCACCTGAATATGGCCGGGCAGGGGTTTGTCATAGGCCCACCAGTCCGGTTCGCCCGACTCCTGAATGACAATCACCCTCTCCTCGTTTACCACCGCCGCACTTACGGGTGTCGCCCGTTCAAAACTTTCGATTTCCCAGCCAAATTGACTGCCGAACAAGTCGACGGGGATTGTTTGCTGCACATCGGAAGCGGTCGTGATCACCGGCCGCGCGTCCAGAATGGAAGCCACACGCCGGGTCAGTTGATTGGCCCCGCCGAGATGGCCGGACAGCACGCTGATCACATGCTCCCCACGGTCATCGACCACCACCACGGCCGGGTCGGTTTTCTTGTCTTTGAGCAAGGGAGCGATCATGCGCACCACCGCGCCGAGAGATATCAGGATGATCAAGCCGTTGTACCGCCGGAACAAATCAGGAAGGATCAACCGCACCGACCCGGTAAAGAGGGTAATACCCAGCGCTTCCTCATCCCCGCGGGCAAATTTGTCCATATAGTACAGATCGGAACCCGGAAGCTGGCGGACAAGGCGGCGGGCTATTTCGACACCGTGCTTGGTTATGGCAACCACTGCATACATCCGGTTCATGAAGCATTCCCTCCTTTGCGATAGCCGTGAGTAAAGGAAGGATCATACAGCTTGGAACGGTATGCTTCGCTTTGTTCATAGAGATCGGGGTCGAGCGCCCATCCGGCCAGAATCATGGCGTGGCTGCGAATGCCGGCTTTACGCATCTCTTCATCCAGATGCTTCAGGGTGGAACGGACGATTTTCTGCTCGGGCCAGGTCGCTTTTTGCACCACAGCGACAGGCGTATCCTCGGACCATCCCGCTTCCAGCAGCTCGTTTACCACCTTTTTGGTCAACGTGGCACTTAAAAACAAGGCAATCGTAGTCTGATGGGCTGCCAATTCCCGCAGTTTTTCCTTTTCCGGCACCGGTGTTCTGCCTTCGGCGCGGGTGAGAATGAGCGTCTGCGTCAGTTCGGGAATCGTCAGTTCCGCTCCCAAGACGGCGGCAGCGGCAAACACGGAACTGACGCCCGGGATGATTTCAACAGGAATCTTTTCTTTTTTTAACATGGCCATCTGTTCAAAAACGGCTCCATAAACGGCCGGGTCACCGGTATGGACGCGGGCGACGCTTTTTCCTCCGCGGACATGGGCAACCATGAGTCCGACAATTTGCTGCAAATCCATCCCTGAACTTTTCAACACCAAAGCATCCGGGCGGGCCCGGGCAATCAGCTCCTCACTGACGAGTGAATCGGTGTACAGGATCACGTCGGCATTTTGCAGAACCTGCTGCCCCTTGACCGTGATCAGATCCGGATCTCCGGGACCTGCTCCCACGATGTAGACTTTTGCTTCCAATCGCTTCATTTTCTCACCACCATCAGTGTCAGATATCCCGGCTTCTGCCCTTTCAGTTCGGCCACGTTCTTCCAGACCATTTCCTGATCGGAAGTCACCTTGGAAACGACCATCGCCTTGTCTGAGAGATTTAATTCTTCCAAAAGGTCAATAATCAGATCCAGCACTTTTGCCACTTTGAGAAAGACAACCGCATCATGTTCGGTGAGCGCTTTTCTCATCGCCTGCCGGTCTTCCGTTGCCGGAACGATGGCGATTTGCTCATCGCCGTCCGCCAGAGGCAAATTTAAACGGGAAGCAGCACCGTTGATCGATGAAATGCCCGGAACGGAAGAAATCGCCACCTGTGGGTGCAATTCCTGCATCCGCCGGCTCATATGAATAAACGTGCTGTACAGCAGCGGATCTCCTTCGGTGACAAATGCCACGTTTTTTCCTTGCGACAGCCTTTGCCAGACTGCTTCGACAGTTCGCTCCCATTCCCGTTCCAACTGTTCCCGGTCCCTCGTCATGGGGAAAACAAGCCCGAGCATCTCCTTTTCCAGCGGATTGATATACGTCTCGGCAATGGACAACGCATAGCTTTTTTCGCCCATCCGCTTCTTTGGATAAGCAATGACCGGGGATTCTTTTAACACGCGATAAGCTTTTACCGTGATCAATTCCGGATCGCCCGGCCCCATGCCGATTCCGATCAGTTGTCCGATCATGCCCGTCCCTCCCCTGTAGTGTGATCTCTTTCGCCGACAATGACATTGATCGGATTCATCCCTTCAAAGCGGGTCATCTGCAGGATTGGCCTGCTCCTGGCTGTTTGCAGCAAAGTGATTCTCACGGAAAATCCTTGCGCTGCCAGCGTTTCCCGTGTTTGTGCCAATGTTTCCACCGTGGCGGCGTTGACGACAATTCGGCCGCCGGACTTGAGGCGCAAACAGCAAACCCGGAGCAGCTCGCACAGCTCACCACCGCTTCCGCCAATAAATACCGCATCCGGGTCAGGCAATGAGTCCAGACCTTCCGGGGCTTTGGCATGAATCACGGTGAAATCGGCACGGAATTTCCTGCGGTTGGCTTCAATGTTGGCAAGATCCGCTTCATTTTTTTCAATGGCAAACACTTCTCCAAACGGGGCCAGTTTGGCCGCTTCCACAGAAACCGAGCCGGACCCCGCACCGATATCCCAAACCGTGCTGTCCTTCTGCAAGCGTAATTCTGCCAGGCTGAGCACGCGCACTTCTTTTTTGGTGATCAATCCTTTTTCCGGCTTCCGCTGAAAAAACTCCCCATCCTCGATCCCCAAACTCCATCGCGGAACTGGCACCTCTTTTTTTCGCTTGAGAACGACAATGTTGAGCGGGGAGAACTCGGCATCCACCAGTTCGTCCAATTCCCACCAGCCGCATCTTTCTTCCGGGCCACCCAGATTCTCGGCCACAAACGCCCGGTACTCGGTCATTCCGAACTGCAACAGATAACGGGCGATCTCCCCCGGAGAATGGACTTCATCCGTAAGCAGAGCCACCTTTTCCTGCCCGTCAATCCGCTGGGCCAGTCCCTTCATCGGCCGCCCGTGCACACTTTCGATCCGGACTTGCTGCCAGCTTTCCCCCATGCGGGCAAAGGCCAGCTGAAGCGAACTGGGATGGGGATGAATCACCACCCGTTCCAGTCCCAGCTTGCGCACGATCAAGCTGGCAATCCCGTAAAAAAGAGGATCTCCCGAAGCCAGGACGACGACATCGTGCTGACGGCTTTCACGTTCCAACTGCTCCAAAACCGGGCCGAGCCCCCCTTTGATCAGGATCCGCCTGCCCGGATGATCCGGAAAAAAGGAGAGCTGCCGTTCTCCGCCCGCCAACACGTCCGCCTGTTCAATCCACTTCTTGACGCGGGAAGACAATCCGTTTTGCCCGTCATCGCCGATGCCAATCACCTTCATCTTTTTCGCCACTCATTTCCGCCCTCCCTAACTCTGCACCTTTCATCTTGACTAAAATGGTTTCAATCCGGATGCCGCCTTCAACCTGCAAAAGACACTGCCGGCATATCTGTTCGCAAAGCAGCGTAAAAAAGCGGTCATGCCCTGCCTCTTCCATCAGCTGCCCGGCATGGGTGGCATTGTTCGCCTCCCGGACTTGCGCAGCCAAAGCGGGGGGAGCGCCGGCTTTTTCCGCGATGCGGGCCAAAAAGTCGAAGTCGACGGGCGCGCTCTTGGAATGAACCATCATCACGCCTTGCGCCACTTTGGAGAACTTGCCCATCATCCCCACCAGCGTCACTTTCGAGACGCCGGCCCGCTTTGCGTGTTTCAAGGCAAACCCGACAAAGTCCCCCATCTGGATAAAAGCCTCCTCGCGAAGCTCCGGGTACATTTTCATCGCCGCCTTTTCACTGCTGCCCCCGGTCGTCAGCACCAAATGCCGGCAACCGTTCGCTCTGGCCACCTGGATTGCCTGGGCGACGCTGGCCCGATAAGCTGCAGTGGAGAACGGAACCACGATGCCCCGCGTCCCCAGGATCGAAATGCCACCCACAATCCCCAGCCTTTCGTTCAGCGTCTTTTTGGCAATCTCTTCTCCATCCGGCACGGAGATCTTTACCTGAACACCGCGCTTGATGGCAAAGGATGAAAGCACTTCTCTCACTGTTTCACGAATCATTTTCCGCGGAACCGGATTGATGGCCGCTTCGCCCACGGGCACGGGCAGCCCCGGTTTGGTCACCCGGCCCACTCCCGGTCCGCCATCGAGCCGGATTCCCGGTTCTTCACTCCAAGTCACGGTGGAAACAATACGTGCTCCATGCGTGGCATCAGGATCATCACCAGCATCCTTAATCACGCTGCATTCTGCCTCCCCTTCCCGCAGTTGCGCCTGATCGACCGAAAAAGACGCCATTTGGCCGACCGGAAGCACAATCTCCACCTCATGGACGGCCTGTCCGGTGATCAGGGAAAGCAGGGCCGCTTTTGTGGCGGCAGCAGCGCAAGCTCCCGTCGTATAGCCATGTCGCAATTCTTTTCGTTCTTGCTCTTCCGCCTGCTTTTTCATTGCGAAACTCCTTAACTGATGAACATCTGTGAAACTGTATCGCATGCCGGGATCACGGAGTCCTAAAAGTTGATGATCCGTTTTGCCCCGCTTTTTCCGCCAAGAGGGAAAGGGCATTCACGATAGCCACCGCTGTCGGGCTGCCGCCTTTCCGGCCACGGTTGGTGATAAAAGGGACTTCGCATTTGCTCAGTTCTTCCTTGGATTCCGCAGCGGAGACAAACCCGACCGGAACGCCGACGATCAATCCCGGTTTGGCCACTCCTTCCCTCACGAGGCGGATTAATTCCAGCAGGGCCGTCGGTGCATTGCCGATGGCAAAAATGCCTCCTTCCGCCTCTTTCACCGCTTTGCGCATGGAGATGATGGCCCGGGTCGTTCCCAGCCGTTTGGCTTCTTCCACCACGTCGGGATCCGAGATGTAGACGCGCACATCGCCGCCAAATTTGGCGATTCTCGGTTTACTGATGCCCACCTGAACCATCTGCACATCCGCGACAATGGTATTTCCGCTTTGAATCGCCCGGATTCCCGCCTCCACCGCCTGCGGATGAAAAATCAGGCTGCGTCCCAGGTCAAAATCGGCGGAAGCATGAATCACCCGCTGTACGATGGGAAATTGCTCTGCTGTGAACGGGTGATCACCCAGTTCGTCCTTGATCATTTCAAAACTGAGATTCTCGATTTCCCGCGGCCGGGTTGTCACCGGTTTAAAAGATTGATGGGACATATTGTTCACTCTCCTCCTTTGCTCAGTGCAGCGACCACCTCTTCTGCGCTGGAAAAAGAGGTGCCGTAATCCAGATGCGGCCTTGCAATCAGAATCACGCCAATTCCCTCGTCCAGGGCCGCTTCCACCTTTTCATCCACAGAACCCGCTTTGCCGCTTTCTTTGGTGATCACGGTCGTCACCCCGTAGTGTCGGTACAGGGCGATATTCAGCTCTTTGCCAAACGGACCTTGCATGGCAATGATATTTTTTTGCTCAATGCCCAGCTCCGCACATTTTTCCATGTTGTCCTTGCGGGGCAACATGCGTGCGACCAGGCGAATTTCCGGATCCGGCAAAAGCCGTTTGGTAAAAGTGGCCAATGTCTTGCTTCCCGTGGTCAGCATAATCACCCCTTTACGCCGTGCCGCCTCTTCAGCAGCTTCTTCATAGGAAGAAACGATGCAGATACCCGGATGATTCCCGTATATCCAGGCGGGCCGCTCAAAGCGAATATAAGGGATGCCGCAAATTCGCGCCGCCTCCATCGCATTTTTGGACGCTTCTTCGGCAAAAGGGTGACTGGCATCCACCACCCGGTTGCACCCCTGCACGCGGATCAGGCCGGCCATCTCCTCCGCGGTGAGCCTTCCCACCCTGACGGGAATCCCCTCTTCCCGCAAACTCTTGGCAGCACTCTCCGTGACGACGGTGGCCAACAGAGAAATCCGCGCGCGGTTCAAACGGACAGCCAGGTCCCTCGCATCACTGGTACCGGCCAAAAACAGAACCATCTGGAGAACTCCTTTCCATGCTTCTTTGCTGTGTGATCATGATCGCGGGCCCGGACAATCCCGGGAAATTCATGAACGTTTGCTGCGGACAGCCTGATGAGATGTCCCGTGAGCGGCGGTGTGATCATGATGCCCGCAATCATGATGATGGTGGTGATGGTGATGGTCATGCCCGTCGGCGATTGCCTTTTCGGCCAGGGCTTTCCATGCTACCCCTTCCCCCTGCCTCACTTCGCTCACTCTTTTTTGGACAATCGGAATCAGTCCTTCATCAAATCCGAGATAGGCGCCCATATGAAACTCAATTTCAGGATGACGCTGCTCATATTCATTCAAGATTGCCCGCATCCGCTTGATCAGCACACCGGTAAACAAAAAATAGGGCAAAGTAACAATCCTTTTGGCTCCCAGCCGGATGCAGCGTTCCAATCCCTCGGCGAAAAGCGGCTCCGTCACCCCGATAAAAGAAACTTCCACCCATCTGTAGCGATTTTTCTCCCAAAACATGCGGGCAATCTTGTATAGATCACTGTTGGCGTACAAATCGCTGGAACCGCGGCCGACGAGCAGAATCGCCGTTTCCTCCCGCACTCCCGGATTAATGTCTGCCACCCGCTGTTCCAACAGATCCAGTACGGCTTCATCCACTTCAATCGGACGGCCGTAACGGAATTGGACGCCCGGATATTGTTCCTGCGCTTCCTGAATCGCCAAAGGGATGTGAATTTTGGCATGTCCGGCAGCAAACAACATCACGGGAATCAGCGTAATCCGGTTCGCCCCCTGTTCCACACACCGCTGAATGCCTTGCGGAATATCGGGCGATGCCAGTTCCAAAAAACACGTTTCTTTCACCGGTGCGTCAATAACGCGCGAAAGCTTTTCCGTAAAACGCAGCAACTCTTTGTTCCCTTCCGGGTCCCGGCTCCCATGGCCGACAAACAGGATCGCGTTCAAACAGATTCCTCCCGTTTCTTTTTTGCTTGCCGTTTAATCCCCGCAGGCGAGCTCTTCAATAACCGGTTTTCTCTCGTCGGAATAAGCAAAACCGGCCACTTCTTTCACTCGTTTGAAAAATTTGTTAAACCGTTCATTGGGATGGCCCTGTTCCGCATATTCCCGTACCACCTGTTCCACCGTCTCCAACAGCTCCCCGGGCGAAATTCCTTCTGCGACCCGCTGGGCCGGATGGGCGTTGCGTCCGATTTTTTTCCCACCCAAAAACAAGTCATAAGTCCCGCGGCGGTAGACAATGCCAATCTCTTCCGTTACGGCCCCATAACAGGCCATCGCACAGCCGTTAAACCCGATTTTCAGTTCTTTGGGAACCTTGAGTCCGCCCAGACGCCGGTTGAGTTCCTCCGCCAGCGGAATCGACTCCCCTTTTTCTCCATCGCAAAAATCACAGGCTTTCAGTTGCACCACATCCCCGATGGGGCTCAACAGCAACCCGGCTTCGGTCAACCGCGCAGTCACTGCCGCCGGCTCATCGGTCGGAACGCGCAAAATGAGCTGGTGGTGGGGAGTATACTTGATTTCACCCTGGTCGCCGGCAATTTCCGCCAGCAGGACAAGTTGTTCCGGCGTGATTATTTTGTTGGCCACTCCGGGAGAGACCGCCACTTCAAAGATCGAAACAGGTTTTGTGAACGGAATCGTGGTGATCCCGGTCTCAACCAGTCCCTTTGCCTGCAAAACGGAAAGCGCTTCATGCGCCAGACTGGCCAGACGAACGGATGCCTTTCTCTTATCGGCTGTCGCGATGTTCTGCTCTTTGACGAACTTTCCTGATGATTCGCCAAAGGCATTGAGCGACCACGGTTCTGCCTCCACTTGCAAACGCTGGTGAGGCTTCAGGTCCTGGATCTCTTTGCTCAGCGTGTATTTGCGCTGGTAACCGCGCGGCGTGATCATTAAACCCTCATAAACAAAGGTGGTCGAATTGCCAATTATCACAGTGGTCAACATCCCGATCTCATGGTTCAACATATCTCCCAGTGTGGTCAAAACAATCTGCTGCCGCTCGCGATATGCGCTTTTCACCAGGCCGACAGGTGTCCCTGGCGAACGATACTGCAATAAAATGCGCTGCGTTTCGACAATCTGCCGGACTCGCCGCCCGCTCTTCGGATTGTATAATGCAATGACAAAATCTGCGGAAGCCGCCGCTTCGATCCGTTTGGCGATCGTCTCCCAAGGGGTGAGATGGTCGCTTAAACTGATCATGCAGGCATCGTGCATCACCGGTGAACCGAGCAGAGAAGCGCAGGAATTGATCGCGGAAATCCCCGGAATCACTTCCACTTCGACACCGGTATCGGGGTGCCACCCTTTTTCGATCAACACTTCGTAAACGAGCCCGGCCATTCCGTACACCCCCGCATCCCCGCTGGAGATCACGGCCACCTTTTTCCCTTGTTCCGCTTGTCTCACCGCTTCCTGTGCCCGGCTCACCTCTTCAGTCATTCCGGTACGCACAATCTCCTGATCAGTCAGGAGATCGCGTATGATATCCACATAGGTGTTATAACCGACAACGACTTCACTTTCCCGGATCGCTTCACGCGCCCGCTCGGTGAGATGGTCGAAATGCCCGGGGCCAAAACCGACAATCAACAGTTTTCCTTTGTTCACTTCTCTATTCACCTCGCCATTTCTCTTCACTTTCATGTCCCGGTAACGATTCTTCCCCTGACAGAACTGTCGCGACGAGCAAACAAAACCCGGACTCATGCAAGAAAGTGAACAGCTTTAGCCGGATGCAACCTCCCTGAATCGGCAATATAAAAAGCACTTTCCACCACGACGGACGGAAAGTGCTTATAGGCGGCAGAATCAAGGCAGACCGTTTCCCGGCTGCTCAAGCAGATATTGAGTCCCTGCCAACCGGACAAACAGGGACACCAAGCGCCGGACCGCTATAAGCACCTTCCTATCCGCGTAGGTCAAACGGTGCTGTCAGAAAAGGCAGGTCTCCTGGCTCATGGATCATCGTCAATCATTTTTGGCTCTGGCCTTCCCATCGTCTAAACAGTGACCAGAACCCGACTCCCCATTCACAGTGGCGGGACCGCGCCGGATTCTCACCGGACTTCCCTCTTCGGGAGTGTCGTCTAACACTCCACCTTTTCCCACTTCATATGAAATTATCAACATTTTTAAAAATAATTATATATTATAAGAATACGAAATATCAAGCATTTTAAAGAAAATACCATCATCAGAAATTATTCCGTCCAAACACCGCTTAACCATCCCCCTTGGAACTGAAGCCAACACAAAAGGGGAGTGGCGCCCTTTGACTCGGCCAGCGACACCCTGGCAGAAAAACAAAAGAAGCTTGTCGACAAGTGTTAACAAGCATTTTTGCCGACAAGCCCAAGAGTTCCTCAGCCACTCATTGCAGTTGCGAGAAAATGAACGGATGAGTTTACTCAAATTTCGGGGGTGCTTCGCCCTCCGTGTCCGTCTCAAACGACGGTTTCGGCAGAGCCGAGTTGACGCCCCAGTAAAACAGGATGATTGCCCCGATGACAACGATCAGCGTATCCCACTCGCCCGGGATCAACGGGGATTTCATCGGACCGAATGAACCGATGTACGACATCACCAGGATAAAGATATAGTAGACGATCAGCCACGCACCCGACTTCCAGGCCTGCTTCAGACTGGCTCGGGTGGATTCGTCCTTGTCGATAAAGGCAAAGTACAAAATCAATGAACCGAGCGTGATTCCGATCAACATGCTGTCAGTCGTCCAGCCCGCCCAGTAGATAATGCAGGTGGCCGCAATAAAAGCCAACGGACTTAAAATCGCTCCCCCTTTCAAGAAAAACGGGCGTTTCATGTTTGGCATTGTTCTGCGCATCGAAGTCATGGAAATGGGGCCGATCATGTATGTCATAACGGTGGCCGATGTAACCGCGTCAACCAGTTTTGACCAAGTGTCCGTGCTGGGGGGCAAAATCCAGGCAATCGCCAGCAGGAAACTGAGCCAAAGGGCTGCCCGCGGAACACCCGTACGAGGATCAATCTTCGCAAACCAAGAATAGAAATGGCGGTTTTTGGCCCACGCATAAAGGACGCGACCAGTCCCCGACAGATAGATGTTACCCGTGCCGGCAGGCGATATTACGGCGTCAATCAGCAGCAGCGTCGACAGCCAGGTCAGACCGAGTGAACCGGCAATCCAGACAAACGGGTAGTTTGCCGATTTCGGCATAAAGTCGGCAATATGCCCCCAACCCTGTGTCAGCGCTTCACTCGGGACAGCGCCGAGAAACGTCACTTGCAGCAGGATATAGACGATCGTACCGAGTGTGACAGCCAAAATGATGGCTCGCGGAATATCCCGTTGCGGATTCTTCGCTTCGGCCCCAAAGTCGACCGCCTGACGGAACCCAAGAAACGCGAAAACGATCCCTCCGCCGGCAATGGCCTTGAACACGCCTTCCGCACCACCCGGAACCGCGCCAACAGTCGCGAAGTTTCCTCCCTTGAAGAAGAAGAACAAGGTGATGATTGTCACAGACGGAACCACAAATTTAAAAAAGGTGATAATGGTGTTAATCTTGCCAAACACATTGACGCTCCAATAGTTTAACAGGAAAAACAGAAGAAGAAGCAAAATTTCAATCACACGCCCCAGGATCGACGGACCCGCATTGTCCATCAGGGCCGGCCAGTAAAAGGAGGCATGGCTGACAACCGCCTCAACTTCAATTCCGGCCACACTGGAATACGCTAGCAATGAAGCCGTCCCCGACAAAAAACCGACCAGCGAACCATGCGTATACTCCGGGTACCTCACAAATCCCCCCGCGCGCGGCAACGCTGCAGCCAGCTCACCGTACACCAAACCGATTAATAAGACCGCGATGGCCCCGCCAATCCAGGCCACCCATGCGATTGAGCCGGCATACTTGGCTCCGTTCATCGATGCCAGCAGCCAGCCGGAGCCGATAATGGAACCAAGACCCAAAAACGTCAAATCGATCAGATTTAACTTCTTTTTAAAAGATCCTTCCATACCGCCTCTCCTTTCGAATATTTTTGCAAATAAACCGACATCGCTTGGGACTTTTGTATATATATAAATCTATTTTATTATAATATATATTTCTAATAAATCAAATAGTTTAGTTAATACATAAATAATAGAATATTATTATTTTAATTTCAGGTGTCCGCCTCATCCGAATTCATTGGAAACAGCCGGGTACTTGCAAACGAAACATGCGACCATTATGAAGGATAGTCTCGATTTGATCGTCAACGCTTTCCCTGATCAAAATCTGAATCTCCTTGCCATTGGGGGGCGTACTCGACCGTGAAACCAACGCATTTATCCGTTTTAAAAACATGGATTTATTGACATCCTATAATATAAACCAAGCGTTTATGGCTCGGCCGGAGTCTCAATCACAAAAGGGATAACCCATTCCCCTCCGCTCGAAAGGGAAAGTAAAAAAGCCATCGTGACAAGAAGACCGGAAATCCATTTATTGATTGACCATCATACATTCAGCAAATACGCATTGATCACTTATTGCAGTCTGGATGAGATCGATTGTATTATCACCGATACCGCTTCAGGCAAAGCGTGTTGGGATTATGCCGAACAACATCAGATCCGCCTTGTTGCCGCCGACCAATCCGACTGATGTCAAAACGCTTTTCCCCCTCTGCGAAGTTGCCGGCGATCACGATGCTGGCAACTTTTTTTCATTGCTAAAAAAACGCTTCGCGTGCTTTTGTCTGAACTTCAAGCATTGTCTATTTTAATTTTGTCAACATCTATTGTGACGAAACTATATTTTCATTTTGTTGAATCGAAAACCATCTCTTTTTACTATGGAGTTAACGGATCTTATCATCTTTTTAAAAATTTAACAGAGAGGGAGGATATCGATCATGGATGAGTCGCTTAAACAGGAAAATGATCTGAATCTCCGCGTTCGCATCCAGAAATTGGGGAGATTTTTAAGCGGCATGGTGATGCCGAATATCGGGGCATTTATCGCTTGGGGATTGATTACGGCATTATTTATTCCGACAGGCTGGTTCCCCAATGAAAAGTTGGCTGAACTGGTTGATCCGATCATCAAATACTTGTTGCCCCTTCTCATCGGATACACCGGGGGCAAGATGGTTTACGATGTGCGTGGCGGAGTGATCGGAGCCCTGGCCACAATGGGAATTATTATTGCTACAGATATTCCCATGTTTTTGGGCGCGATGATCATGGGCCCTCTGGGCGGTCTCGTGATCAAACTGGTTGACCGGCTTTTCAAAGAAAAAATTCCCACGGGTTTTGAAATGCTCGTCAATAACTTTTCCGCGGGTATTGTCGGTGCGATTTTGACCATTTTGGGTTTTATCGCCATCGGACCCATCGTCGCTGCCTTAACCCAGGCTTTGGCTTCCGGTGTGGAATGGATTGTGCATGCCGGACTGCTCCCGCTGGCCAGCATTGTGATTGAACCGGCCAAAGTGCTGTTCCTCAACAATGCAATTAACCACGGCGTCCTGAGCCCCTTGGGATTCAAGGAAGCATCAGCCGCCGGCAAATCCATCTTTTTCCTTCTGGAACCAAATCCGGGTCCCGGGCTGGGCATTCTGCTGGGCTACTGGCTGTTTGGCCGTGGAACCGCCAAACAATCAGCCCCCGGTGCAGCCATCATTCATTTCCTGGGAGGAATTCACGAAATCTATTTCCCGTATATCCTCATGAAACCCCGTTTGGTTCTGGCCGTGATCGCGGGGGGAATGAGCGGTGTATTCACCTTCCAAATCCTGCATGCAGGTCTGGTGGCAGTTCCATCGCCGGGAAGTATCTTTGCGCTGATCGCAATGGCTCCCAAAGGCGGCCTTCTGCCCGTACTGGCCGGGATTGTCGTCAGTACGGTGGTATCTTTCCTGATCTCCGCTGTATTCCTGAAAACCTCGGCAGCAGATGACGATGATTTGGCAAAAGCTGCCGATAAGGTACAGGAGATGAAAGGAAAGAAAAGCAGCGTAATGAATCAGGCCATTGCGCCACAAACAAAAGCGGCATCCGTTAAAAAAGTGGTCTTCGCTTGTGATGCAGGAATGGGTTCCAGTGCCATGGGCGCTTCCATCTTGCGGAAAAAATTCAAAGATGCCGGTATTGACGTCGAAGTAACCAATACCGCCATCAATGATCTGCCCGAAGATGCGGATATCGTAGTGACGCAAAAAACGCTGACCGATCGCGCAAAAACTAAATTACCCGATGCGGAGCACATCTCGGTCGATAATTTCTTGAACAGCCCCAGATATGACGAATTGACTCAACGGCTGAAAGAGCAAAATGAAAATAAACACTCGTGATCCTTCAGGTGTTCAGCTCTTTCGGAAAGTCTGAGGTAAACCAATAATGCACATTTCATCAAGACAGCGTCATATTCTTGAAATTCTGTTGAGAGATGACGAAGAAAGCACTATCGGTAAAATAGCAGAAGAAATCCAGGTCAGTTCCCGCACCATTCACCGGGAATTGAAAGAGATCGAAAAGTTACTGAAAAAATACGAACTGACTCTCAGAAAAAAAGCCGGAACGGGGCTTTCCATTCAAGGATCGCAAAAGAAACTGAACGAACTGAAAGAAATGTTATTCCAGGCGGATCCTACGGAATACACGCCGGATGAAAGAAAAACGATTATCCTGTGCACGTTGTTGGAAGCGACGGAACCGCTGAAAATCATCTCGCTCGCCTATGACCTGAAGGTGACACCTGCAACGATCAGTCATGATCTTGACCAATTGAGCGATTGGATCAAGCGGTTTCACCTTCAACTGATCCGTCGCCGCGGATACGGTGTGGAGATCGCGGGAACCGAAGCGCAGAAGAGAAAAGCGATCAGCGCACTGATCTTCGAGAATCTGAAAGAATCGCAACTGATCGGTTTGTTGAAGGAGAATATCCAAAACAAGGCTCTTAAGAACATCGATACTGCGGCAGAGAGATTGCTCAATCTCATCCCTAAAGAAAAACTGTTGGCGATTGAAAACGCCTTGCAGGATGTGAACGAACAGCTTCCTCATCCTCTGGCGGACAGTGCCTTTATCGGGCTGGTCATCCATCTTTCTTTGGTGATTGAACGGATTGCGAAGGGAGAAAAGATCGATATCGACCCGCTTTATTTAAAAAAACTGGAAAGTACACCGGAGTTTCGGATCGCGGAACAGATCGTCGCACAATTGGAATCACATTTTGCCCTTCCTTTTCCCAAAGACGAAATCGGGTATGTCACCATGCACTTAAGAGGAGCCAAGCTGAGGCTTGCACAGACCGGCCTGCCGGAAGAAAGCAACGCGGAATTGACAGCCACTGCCAAAAAGCTGATTCACTTTTGCGAGGAAAAACTGGGGGTCATGCTCAGCGAAGACCGTTCGCTGCTCAAAGGCTTGATCACCCATTTGGAACCGGCTCTTCACAGAATGAAGGGAAACATGAAAATCCGGAATCCGCTGCTTGGCAAAATCAAAGAAGATTACCCGGACTTATTTCAGATCGTACAGCAGGCGGCGAGGGCAGCATTCCCCCGCCTGCATGTACCCGAAGAAGAAATCGGTTATCTCGTCATGCATATCGGGTCCTCATTGGAAAAAACAATGCGGGCCAAAAAACGCTTTCGCGTCCTGATCGTATGCTCGAGCGGGATCGGATCGGCAAAAATGCTGGCGAGCCGCCTGAAAAGCGCCATTCCGGAAATCCAGGTGCTGCGAAATGTTTCGGTGTTTGAAATCAACAAGATCGATGAAAAAGAATACGACTTTATTCTCTCGACAATCCCGATTCCATCCAAAAGCCCTGAGGAATACATCAGGGTAAGCCCGATGCTGACAAAAGAGGAAATTGAAAAAATCCATGCCTTTTTACATCGATACAAACCTGCATCGATTGCAAAAAAAATCGGTCATACACCAAAAAACAATCAATTGGACCAACTGGAATCCGTCCACTCGACACTTGGGCATGTGATTGATTTGTTGAAGCAATTTCATGTGATGGAAATCGAAAATCATGGGATGAGCTTGGAAGAGATCCTCCTTCAGGCAGCCGAAACACTGAAAAGCAAAGGAATCATCAAACAGAGTGAACCAATCGTCCGTCAGCTGCTCGAACGGGAGAAATTGGGCGGTTTGGGAATTCCCGATGCCAAACTGGGCTTTTTCCATTGCCGCAGCGACCAGGTAATTCGGATCTCTTTTTCCCTCTATCCACTCAGCCGGCCATTCCTGATCAAAGCGATGGATGAAGGGATGGTGGAAATTGATAAACTTCTTTTCATGTTAAGCCCTGTTTCCATTTCCCGTGAAGCAGTAGAGGTGCTGAGTGAGATCAGCGCATTGTTAATGGAGCCGGAAACGGTAAAACTTCTTGAAACCCATGATCAGGACCTCATCCGGCAATATTTCGTCGAAAAGTTAACCCCATTTTCTCTGAAAAAAATCAACACCCGGGAGTGAGCAGAATGAGCATTTTATCCAAAGATAAAATTCTTATCAACCAAAAAGTAAATTCGAAGAAAGAAGCAATTGAATGCGCCGGACAATTGTTAGTTCAAGGAAATCATGTAACACCAGAATATATTGAGAAAATGATAGAGCGCGAGGAAGCAGTCACTACTTATCTCGGCAACGGCGTTGCCATTCCGCACGGCACAAATGATTCCAAAAAATGGATTCGTTCAACCGGAATCTCCATCGTTCAAATTCCGGACGGAGTCGATTTTGGCAACGGCAATACCGCTTATTTGGTGATCGGCATTGCCGCTGTCGGCGACGAGCATCTGGAGATTCTCTCCAACCTCGCCATCCTCTTTTCTGAAGAAGAAAATGTAAAGAAAATGGTTCAGGCTGATTCTGCCGATGAGTTGCTCGCCCTTGTGGAAGGGGGAATCTAAAAATGAAGGCATTGCACTTCGGTGCCGGAAATATCGGCCGGGGCTTTATCGGCTTGTTGCTGAACCACTCCGGATATGAAGTTTGTTTTGCGGATGTGGTTCAGGAATTGGTGGATGAAATCAATCGCAGGCGGGAATATATCGTCGAAATGGCTGATCACACCCGCCAACAGATCCGGGTAAAGGGAGTCCGGGCCATCAACAGCCGGGATCTCCATACCGTCGTAACAGAAATGCTCGATGCCAACCTGATCACCACCGCCGTCGGCCCCAATGTTTTGCAACGGATTGCTCCAACCATCGCGGAAGGACTGAGCGAGCGGTTCAAAAAAAATGCTCAACCGCTCAATCTGATCGCCTGTGAAAATATGGTCGGCGGAAGTTCCCTTTTAAAAGAAGCTGTCTACCATCATTTAAGCGAAGCGGATCGGAAAAAAGCAGATGAACTGGTCGGCTTTCCAAATGCCGCAGTGGACCGGATTGTTCCATTGCAAAAGCACGAAGACAAACTTCTTGTCACGGTTGAACCTTTTTACGAATGGGTGGTTGACCGCTCGGCAATTGTCGGGGAAATCCCGGATATCAAAGGAATCACTTATGTCGATGATCTGCAGCCTTATATCGAACGCAAGCTGTACACGGTTAATACCGGTCACGCCACCGCAGCTTATCTCAGCTATCATTTTGGTTATCAGACCATTGCGGAGGGATTGCAAGATCCTTACATCCGGCAAGTAACCGAACAGGCGATGGCAGAAACAAGCCGCCTGCTCGTTGCCAAACATTCCTTTCAGCCGGAACAACAGGAGCAGTATCGAAACAAGATCCTGGATCGCTTCTCCAATCCCCATCTTGCTGATCAAGTGACAAGAATCGGCCGGTCACCCATAAGAAAACTCGGCCCTGATGACCGCTTGGTCGGTCCGGCCGTACAATCCTTAAACTATGGAATCATTCCCGAAAACCTGTGTATCGGCATTGCTTCCGCATTTCTGTTTGATTACGCGGGGGATGAGGAAGCCGTTCAAATCCAGAAAGACATCAAGGAAAAAGGGCTTGCTGAAACCGTTCAACTCTATACCAAAATCAAACCGGATTCCCCTTTATTCCCGCTGATTTTGGAAAAACTGGATGATCTGAAGGCCCGTAAAAACTAATCTTTCGTGTGAGAGGCGATTCGCGCCTCTCTTTTTTTTAAATTTGTGCTGCACTCCTCATCTGTCATGATGCTTGGTCTGTGATTATCGAAAATATCCCGAATAATAAGTCATAAAACTGTTTCAAAGCCGGAAAACATCCCTGATTTCCGATATATTCCCGCCTCAAGGCATGGTAAAATGAGAGATACCAAACAAGATAAATAAAGGAGTATTGACTGATGAGCAATGCACGCAAGGGCAAATGGATTCGCGATACATATGAAGTGTTGCAAACATTTCCCCTTCATCAGGGAACGATGTACTTCACCCGGATGCACTCCGGCGAGAATGACACCGGGACAGCAACCCGCTTTCTTCTGGCTGTCCAAGGCGTTACCCTGCCGCCGGATCTGCCGCCGGAAACGCTGTTGCAACGGGATGAAGCACGTTTTGTACCAGCAGAAGCGGTATTTGTGGAAAATGAGACATTATACTGGGTTTACCGCCAATTGCCGGAAAACTGGCTTGCACACCGGTTGCTGCCCGACCATCGTCTGCCGGAAAAGCAAATTGTCCATCTTTTGCAGCAGGTGATTCACGCTTTGATGCAGGCCGAACAACATCACGAATGGACTTTGCTCCATGCTGAAAACATTTTTCAGCACAAAGACGGACAGGTGCGTTTTTTGCACGGCGGGCCGTCCTGGCTGTCAGAAGCACCTCTTTCCCCTGCAAACGAGGGGCCCCGTGTCGGTCTGCTTGCCTATTCCCTGCTGACAGGGCAACGCACGCCAATCGACGTGTCCCCTGAAAACCTCCGTTCTTTTCTGGACGAGCCGGCAGTAACTTCTGCTTGGAAACCTTTCCTCCGGCAAGCGTGGCAGCCTGCATCCGCCGTGAGTTGGAATGACCTATTGGCCTCATTGCAAAAGACGGAACAGTCACTTGTAAATCTGAGTGAAGAGAAACCGAAGATTGTCACCCAAACGAAGAAAACCGGGATCACCACACAGCCTGTCCCGCTCCCCTGGTGGAAACGCAAAGCCGCTCGTTGGATCGGAATCGCACTGAGTATCTACATACTGCTGTCAGTTGCGGGATGGGGAATCGCCGAGTGGATATCGGATACCCCCACTACAACAGTTGATCCTTATCAGGCGAAGCAAGCCGCTGACTGGTATGACCAATCCCAGACGGCCTATCAGGACAAACAATATGACCGTGCGCTGGATCTGGGCAAGAAAGCATTGGCAGCTGATCCGAGCAAAGAAAAATACTACCTTCATCTGGCCAAACTGTACCAGCTCCGCCAAGACTATAAAAACGGGGTTCAGATCATGAAACAAGCGGTCAAACGCTTCCCCGAAAATCCGGCCATACAAGATGGTTTGGCCATGCAGGCCTATTACGCCAAAGATTACGCGACGGCCAAGGCAGCCAGTGAAAAAGCGGTTCATCTGAATCCATCCCGATCCAGCTATTATCATCATGAAGCGAAAATTCTCAGTGCGCAGGGTAAATACACTGACGCCGTGGAGTTAATGAAAAAAGCGATTTCTTTGGATAAGAACCAGTCCTATTATTATTATGATCTTTCCATATATCAGTATCGCCTGGGGCAAATCGACGAGGCCGTCAAATCAGCCAAAACCGCAATCAGCATGGATCGGCAAAATGTCCGTTACCAGACGATGCTCGCCATCCTGTACTTGAAAGAACGCGATCTGGTGAATGAAGATCCATCGCTTTTGGCGGAAGAGCGAACAGCTCAAAAACAGAAATGGGCGCAAGAAGCAGCCAAAATTTTTAGTCCTCTGCTGAAAAAACATGTGCTGCACGCGAGTGAGTATTATTATGCATCCGTCGCTTTTTATTACACCGGCCAGCTTCCGCAGGCACTTGAGGCCATCCAGCTGGCGCTGAAAACGGATAACCGGCAAGCACTGTATCACTATCAATACGGGGTCGTACTTGCTTCCTCCGGCAAGAGAAACGAGGCGATCGCCGAATTTCAGCAAGCAACCCGCTTAGATGCGAACAATCCTTTGTATAAGCAGGCACTCACGCAATTTCAAAAAAAATAACCGCAACTTTTAACATATTTTTGACGACATATTCCAATTTCAATGAGATATGATATTATAGAAAAATAGGGAAGATGGGCAAAATTTGCAATGAGATGGGGAGTGAAATCCCATTGCGGACGTTAATTTTGACATTAGCCTTTCTATTCGTCTCCCTACCCGTTACATACGCCGCACCACTCGACGCTAACGAAAACGCGAATTCAAAATCGCTAACGGATACAGTAAAAGAGAGCGTCAAAGGTGTAACGGACGCGGTTCAATCCGTCGTTCAATTACCTGGGGATCAACCCTCCGGAGACCAGCCTTCCGGAGATGAACCTCCGGTCGTTGAACCTCCTGTTGTGGAACCGCCTGTAATCGATCCTCCCGTGATTGATCCGCCTGTCGTCGATCCGCCCGGGGATCAACCTCCTGGAGATCAACCGCCCGGGGACCAACCTCCTGGGGATCAGCCACCCGGGGATCAACCTCCTGGGGATCAGCCGCCTGGGGACCAACCTCCTGGGGACCAACCTCCTGGGGATCAGCCGCCTGGGGATCAGCCGCCCGGGGACCAACCTCCTGGAGATCAACAGCCTGGAGATCAACCGGGTAATGGCGGACAGGACACCGAGCAACCTGTAAAAGTAGAAAAACCTTCTTACAATCCATCCACCATGGTGCAACCAGAAGAAATCCAGTTATATAAAGCGGCACCTTCTGAAACAAAAGAATTGCCAAAAACGTCAACTCCATACCCCAATCTGGCATTGGCAGGTGGATTGCTGCTCGTCTTCGGTGCACTGATGTATCGGTTCCGTCTGAAAAAGGCTGAGTAGCTTTGATACGCAAACTCGGGCTTTTACTGATGGTTGCAGGTCTTTTGCTGGTAGGTTGGAGCGGATACCATTGGTGGAAGGAAAGCCAGGTAGCCGTTTATGATCCAAAAACTGCTCTGGCATACACGCCCCGAACCAATGCCCTCGATCCGGCGTTAACCAAAGGAATTGCGCCGTATCCCGTTCCGCAGGTGGGCAAAGAGATGGGACAGTTGGTGATTCCCCGCATCGGTGCCATTTTGCCGATCATCGAAGGAACAGACGAAGATGAGTTGGCAAAAGGGGTGGGGCACTTCCGCGGGAGCGCCCTTCCCGGCGTCACCGGCAACTCCGTCTTATCCGGACATCGCGACACCGTATTCCGCCGGTTGGGCGAAGTGAAAAAAAACGACCTGCTGGTGGTAAGAACCGATGCCGGCACCTTTACCTACAGGGTGACAAAAATGTGGATCACCAAGCCCACGGACATCTCGGTACTCGATTCCAAACCGACACCGGTACTGACACTGACAACCTGTTATCCTTTCGGTTATATCGGAAGCGCACCGAAACGTTATATTATTGAAGCCGTATTAATTAAAATTGATACCAAACAGAAATAAAAGACATTCCCCATCTTCCTTCTTTCGGGCCTTGCGGCCCGTTTTTTTATGCAAATCATGGGCAACCGCTTTGGAAATACCTGGATTCAATAAATAAAGAAACCTGTAAACCCTCTCACTCGATCAGGCTTACAGGTTTTATTCCGTTATGTTCCTGATCAACGAAGATATTCTACCGATCCCACTTTGCAAACATCACCAGTGACCGAAAAGCCTCGTCGGAAAGCACCCGTCCCGCCAAAATATCCCGGTCACGGTCGGGATGCAGGCTCAACCGCGACCAGTGTTGTGCCGCCAGCATTCGTCTGCCGTCACCATCCGTCTGCAAATCGTGTTGGGCTTCCTCCAGGAGATGAACCGCACTGAATATATCGTACATCGCATCAGCCAGTTTCTTCGCCACCGCCGCCCGGGTCTGCTCATCACCGGAGAGGACATGCGTAATCAGGTGCTCAACGCGGCCGGCTGCTTCGGCAAAGGTTTGTTTCAGTTCCTTCAGTTGCGGATGTTCGATTTTTTCCAACGTCCGGCGAAGATCGCGGAGGAACGGAGCATCTCCTCCTTTTTCCAGGGTTTTCAGCACTTCGAGCGCCTGAATGTTGGCTGTTCCTTCCCAGACCGGATTGACAACCGCATCGCGCAGCAAACGGGGGGTTACGTATTCTTCAATATATCCGTTCCCTCCATGCAGTTCGAGGGCACGCTTCGCCGCTGACACTCCCAGCTCACTGCAGCGGTATTTCGCCAGTGAGAGCAGGATGCGCAGCAGTTTATAATCCTCCGCCGTCCCCGTTCTGTAGGTGTGCATAACGTCAAACCAGTGAACCATCTGCGCCACAACCGCCCATCCCGCTTCAATCTCCGTGATCATGTCGGCCAATGTTTCCTGCACCATGGGGAAGCGGTTGATCTTGCTGCCGAATGCCTCACGATGGCTGGTGTAAATGGCCGCCTCCAAAAAAGCCCTCCGTGCGATGGCCAGCCCCGCAAATGCAGTACCGAGCCGTGACATGTTCAGTGCTTCTGCCATGTACTTAAACCCTTGATCTTCTTCACCGATGAGATAGCCGACCGCGTTGTTTAAAATCAGTTCACCGCTGGCCACTGCCCTCACGCCCAGCTTGTCCTTTAACCTGCGGATCGAGACACGGTTCCGGCTGCCGTCGGGAAGCGTCCTCGGCAACAGAAACAGCCCCAATCCCTTGGTGGAAGGCTTGTCATTCACCCGTGCGAGCGTGATGGCAATTTCGGCATCGCAGTTGCTGGCAAACCACTTTTCCCCCGTCAGCAGATAATGGTCCCCATTCTTGACTGCCACCGTCTGCGTTGCGCCCACGTCCGACCCGCCCTGGATTTCCGTCAGGAATGTACCGCCTTGAACCATTGTTTTTGGATCGGTCGAAGCCAAGCGGGGCAAAATGTTCTTTTTCTGTTCGTCTGAACCGAATTTTTCCAGAACAAAAGCGACCGACTGGGTGAGGCCGACCGGGCAGGTAAATCCCGGCTCCGCTTCGGATAACAAATAAATCAGAATGGAATTCACCAAAAACGGGATTTTTTCCGGGGCATTCCGGTCATAACGGTAAGATACCACGCCGGTGGCATACCCTTCCTGAACGGTCTTCAAATAGCCTTCATTGTACCAGACCTCGTTTATTTCCTCCCCTTTCCGGTTATACCGGATCAGCCTGGGTGCCCCTTCACGATCCGTATGTACTGCCCGCCGGTCAATCACTCCGGCCGCAAGTCCCCCGGTATGCTGAAACGAGGGCTCCACATACTCGTAAACCCCTTTCGGCAGGTACCGTTTCGCATAACGCGTGAGAATCGGATCGTCCGTATACCAATTGACATCATTGCCGCTTTCCCATTTTTCGTAATTGATCATCCCGTGTTCTCCTCCTTTTCTCCTGCTCCTACAGATTTCGGACCTGTTGTTTGAGAACCTTTCCACTGGCATTGCGGGGCAGTTCCTTTACAAACGAATAGATGCGGGGGCGTTTGTAATCGGCCAGACGAGTGCTTACAAATTCCCGCAATTCCGCCTCCGTTACCTCGCCTTTGGGAACGATCACCGCCTTCACGGTTTCCCCCCACTCTTCATGCGAAACCCCGACCACGCACGATTCGAGCACTCTCGGATGCTGAGCCAGCACTTCTTCCACTTCCCGCGGATAAATATTAACCCCGCCGGAGATGATCACATCCTTTTTCCGGTCAACGATATAGACGTAGCCATCCTCATCACGGCAAGCAATATCTCCGGTATAAAGCCAACCATCGCGAATCGCTTCACCGGTGGCCTGCGGGTTGTTGTCGTATCCGAGCATCAGGCTATCTCCTCTCAGGATGATTTCCCCGTATTCGTGCGGTATGGTATCGCTTCCATCTTCGCGCACCACACGCATTTCCATATTGACAACCGGGTACTTGCCGATGCTCCCCGCTTTGGTCTGATGTTCATGCGGACGCAACAGACACCCGTTGGGCCCCGCCTCCGTCAGGCCGTACACCTGATAGAAATTACCGTTTTGAAACGCCTCCTTTACCCGATGGTAAGAAGCCAATGGCATCGGGCCTCCGCCATAGGCAAAGACACGCATGCCAGACAGGTCAAACCGTTGAAGGTCAGGCTCTTTGGCCGCCAGCAAATAAGCGACCGGAGCCGCAAAAGTAAACGTGGTTTTTTCTTCGTGAATCCACTTCAGGAACGATCGCGGCGAAAAATCTCCCAACACGTGCGAGACTCCGCAATACAGCCCGCTCATGAAGAAACAGTTCAGCGGGGCGGAATGGGACAGAGGCATCAGAGTCAAAAGCCGGTCATCCCGCGTGAGTTGAAATTCGATGGAAATCGCCGAAGCCAGGGCAAGAATCCGTTCATGATTGAACAAAACCCCCTTCGGAACACCGGTTGTCCCCGAAGTGAAAAGAATCTCGCAAACCTCACGGGAAGAAATCGGGAGATCCAGATCGTCCGCTGCAAAGGACGAGGCGGAAACCGCTGCCTTCTCAATGCAAATCCGGTGTGACAGCGGATAATGTTCGTGCACCGCTTCAGCCGTTTTGGCAAACTCCTCGGAAAAAACAACCCCCTTCGCCCGGGAATTTCGCAAAATCACGGCAAGTTCGGCAGGCGTTAGGCGAACATTGACCGGCATCGCGATGCATCCTGCTTTGAGCAGGGCAAAATACGCGTAGAAAAAATGCTCATTATTGCGTTCGAGAATCGCCATCCGGTCGCCACCCCCAACGCCTGTGGCCTGAAGCAAGCGGGCAACCCGGTTGGCCATCCGGTTCATCTGCGCATAAGTGAGGCGGTTGGTGGCACTGATAAATGCCTCCTTGTCCGGATCTTTTCTGGCGTTTCGCTCCAGCAATCCGTGGATGGTGGGTGAAGGTTGGCTCATTCCACTGCTCTCCTCCTGTCTCAATCCCTTGACATTTTTCTATTATAATAGTATATCAATTATTTATTTTCCGCTAATATCAATTATTATTGAATTAAAAAAATCCCCTTCGGATAAACAGTTTCACGCTACTGTTCACCCGAGGGGAAGAGTGCCGCGTCACTGCATTCACTTTTACAATAGATTCATGGGGATCTTCAGTTTGAGAACTTCAGCGTCTTCCAGGCAAAAAGCAGTCAGATCGTTTGATATCAATTCAAGTCTTTAGGATGCACGGATGTCCGCCTGTTGACGAAACGGATCGCGGAAGATTAGGAGTCTGGAATTTTTTGCATAAAAATAATCCTGCCGTAAAAAATGAGGCAGGGTTCAGATTGTTTTTCTGTTCTCACCATCATTTCTACTCAGTCGCAAACACATCAAGACAATCGATTTCAGCATAATGGTCCCCTTTTGTAAAACGAACCGTGTTTTGCCCCTGATTCAACCAAACTTTTGCCGTAGACATACCCCAATTTGCCACATAAAAGGGCTGTGGTTGTGATCCATTGACAGACAACCGATGGGTCGCCCAACTACCTCCGCTTGTCCCGTTTCCCGTACGGGCGGCGAGAATGTAATAGCCGAAGACATTAACGGTTACGGTAAATTCGACATAACTGTTGTCATAATCGATATACCCCACCTTTCTCCCAGTCGAAGCAGAAGGCTCTGAAACAGCGTACGGACCATTTGCCAAGGTGGATGCCTCCACTTCATAGCGCTGACGACCAACTTCGCCGCTTGTAACCGAAATCGGTTGATTCGGATCAGCCGGAACTCCGAAGTCTGGCGTATCATCCGCATTCCATACAAATCGTTGTGCGCGGATTTGCCTTATCCACCCTGCGCCTTCATAACGAGCCGTATGATAAAGAATCCAGTCCTCATTTCCATCCGGGGATTTGGTAAAACCAGCATGACCGGGCCCATACACCCCGTTTCCGCTTGTAAAAACCGGTTCACTTCGCTTGTGCCAGGACTGTGGATTTAGCGGATCACTCGCTGTACTGGCGGTAATCAATCCCAAACAATAATCATTGGTCCAACTGCCACTGGCTGAATAAACCAGATTAAATTTGCCGTTATGAATGAGTACCTCCGGCCCTTCATTCACATAAGGAGTATGATTGATTTCCCAACCATATGTGGGCGTCGATAGTTTTACTCTGGACAATGGTCCAGGGATTACTCATATTCGCAATATACAGGTTTTGCGCCACGTTGGTATCCCCTTCCCAACCGGACCAAATGAAATACAACTGATTATTCAATTGCATCACTGTTCCATCGATCGCCCACTTATTCGTCGTATCCGTGATCTGCCCTTTTTTCACAAATCAACCGGAGAAAGGGTCGGCATTGCTATTTTCCAGAACAAACATGCGATGATTATCATTATTGCCATCACAGGTCGTGGCAGCATAATAAATGTACCATTTGCCATTTAAATAATGTAACTCCGGAGCCCAGATATCCCGGCAATTCCCACCCGACCCGTCAGGCGTCCATACCACTGTCTGTTCCCCCGCATCCAAGCCGGTAATTGATTTTGAACGCCAAATGGTAATATTGCTTCCCGTCGTCATGGTAAAGTAATACCATCCATCGGTATGCTTATAAATCCATGGATCTGCGCCATCTTGCATGATGACGTTATAAAAATTATTGACGGCCTGTTCGGACCCGCTTGCTTCCACGCGAGCCGGAAGATGGAACATGCTGGAGACCAATGCAATCAAAACCGCGCAAACGGTAAGATAAAAAGATCCCTTCTTCACCCGTTGAATCCCCTTTATATTGTCTTTCTATTCTGATTGTATCACGAAATGTTATTCATTAATTAAGTTAACTAATTAAAGTATCCTTTATATATTGTATGTAACCCAGATCAGCTCAAAAAAATTATCGCCGACCCTCGCCTGGTTTCACTGCTAAAGGTCGACGACAAAATAAATTAAGCTAGTTTTCGAAAAAACTCTAACTCTTCTAGTGTATTTTCGGGAGAAAGCGAGATTCGCACTGTTTGTCTAATTTCTTCAAACGATTTACCCATTGCTTGTAGAACATGACTTGGTTTGCCAGAACTACAAGCAGAACCAGTAGACATTGCAAGATAAGGAGAAAGCTTTTTTAATAAAACCTCATTATTTTTGCCAACAAACCGCACACTTAGTATTCCAGGAATTTTCCGCTCCGAATCGTGGAAAAACTGAATTCGATCCCCAAAAGTTTCTTTTAAGATGCTTTCCAATGTCTTTTCTAGCATCTTCAACTTTTTATGGTGTTCTTCGAGTTTCTGGTTCGCTAGTTGTGCAGCTTTCCCTAATCCAACAATATTATGGACAGCTAATGTACCGCCACGGTACCCATTTTCTTGTGTACCGTGAATCAACGGAACCAATTTTCTACGAATATTTGGCGCCTCATTTTTTATAAAGCACACGCCGATTCCCTTAGGACCATGGATTTTGTGTGCTGACATAGAAAGGAATGTTATTCCTGGAAGTTTTTTTAATGAGATTGGGATCTTACCACAAACTTGAGTTGCATCGGTATGAAGAAATACATTATTCCTCAAGCAGATTTCAGAGATTGCATCTATGTCATTTAAAGATCCTACCTCGTTATTTCCCCAAATTACACTTACGAGCAAAGGACGCTCATTTTGAATCATCTCTTCCAACTCATTGATATCTATTCTTCCATATCTATCAACTCTTAAATAAATTACTTTTACACCTTTAGTTTCAAGATACTTACAAGTTTCCATAACTGAAGAGTGCTCCGACTGCGTTGTAAGCAATTTTTTTCCCAAGTGCCCATAAGTTTCAACAACCCCTTTTAAGATCATATTATTACTCTCTGTTGAACCACTTGTAAAAATCAGCTCCTCTGGTTCACAATCCAAAAAGGTTGCTACCTGCTGCCGAGCACATTCAACAGCCTTCCGCGAATTTTCTGCCAGTGAATAAAATTTGCTCGAAGGATTCCCATACTCCTCTTGTAGATAAGGCAACATTGCCTTCAAGACTTCGGATGAAATTTTGGTAGTTGCACTATTGTCAAGGTAGATCATACTTACTCCTCTCCCATTTGGATAAGTGTGCGGAAAAACTTTTCTGCATTTCCAGCCATTTTATACTCGTTTGCTAAAATGGTTAAACCACGTTCTAAATGAGCGTTGAATAAGTCGGGGAAATATTCTTCATCCGAAACTTCTCTTCCTAAATGATGTGCAATCATTGCTTTGAAAATATAATCATACTCTCCTGTTAATGTATTGCGATTAAATTCCTGCCCCAAATGGTCAGTATTTTTGACTTCGATAGGTTCGGGTATTCTCAAGGATAATGCTACTGCAATCCGAACAATAAGATTTGGAGTGTAATTTAAAACTCGTTGAGCTTCTTTCAACTCTTTCTCTACTTTTTTTGAAGTTTTTAACCGATAATTCATATCGTCATCCCCATTTTAGATAAAGAAAAATATTGATTTGGCTGTATAAAGGATTGATTTTGAAAAGGATCGTATTCTAACGTAAACACTTTGGCAATATGGGGGCGAATTTTCTCATATAATCCTTGATCAATTTCAGTATCTGTAGACAGAATAATCACTTGTTTTCCCATCTTTGACAATAACTCTGTCATCATCAATATGCGATGTTCTTGATCTAGACGTCCAAGAAGAGTATCAAATACAAAAGGAAAATTTCTGCCAGATACATAAAACATAGCCCAAACTAGGCACAGCATCAAAAGCTCTTTTTCTCCAGCTGATAATCGTTCTTTCTTCACTTCAGATAAATGATCAAAGAGCATAACATCAAATGTTTCAGGATTGATCTTGACAATTTGAATGAATTGTTTTTTCCGAAATACAAATTGAATCATCTTCTGCACTTCGATTTCAACCTGTTTTAGCTTTTTCTTTAATTGTATTTCACGAAATCTTTTACTGATCTCGATTATCTTATTAGAAAACCCCAGTATACTTTCTGAGCGTTCAACATCATATCGTTTCTGAAGTAACTTTTCTTTCTCTTTTTCAAGAACATTTATTTTTTCTCCCAACTGCTTTATTTCCTCTTCTAGTTCTATCATTTGCAATCGAATTTGTTCAATCTGCTTCGTTGTTTCTTCCATCTGCAATACATATTTTCGAAGATCAAGTGCTTCATCGTTCAGTTCAATCTGCTTCCGGATCTGTTGCACTTCTTTCAACAGCTGTTGATTCTCATCATATAAATCTAGATAGTCATCCGCTTTTATTTTTTTAATTCGATGGTACAAATAATTGACTTCATTATATTGAACCGAAGATGCCCTGTGAATCACATTTTGTTCATTGATACCAATAGATTCTTGAAGTAAGTCAGTAAATTGGGTTAAAAACTCCTCAATCTGTACTCCAGACAAAGCGAGTTTTGTATTGAGTTTTTCTTTCCAATCAGGAGAATCACTCATTCTTATGAAGTAACCAATCACTTCAAGCTCTTTTTCTTTTTCCATCTGCTTGAGTATTTGGTGTATAAGAGGACGATTTAGATAAAAGGGAAGATCAGTAGAGATAAACTTTTTGATTCGTTCAAGGTTATGTCCCCTTCGCTGCTTCAAGCTTTTTTCTTGAAGTACAAGTTTTTCGCGTTGATCTTGATTAATTCCGCCATGCTTTGTAAATTCTTCTCTTATTAAATGGAGTAATTCTTCTTTATTTCTGAGATTATCAGCCAGTTCTTTTAGATGATCTTGGCGGTTATTATAGACAGCACGTAGTTCATATAGATTGTCTTGTATATATTTTAATTTTTTATCAAAATCCGTTAGTTCATTCTTCAATGATAAATACTCGTGATAATTAACCAAATCTCCTTCCATTTTTTCAAATAAGTCGAGATTAAAAAGAACTGAGCTTATTTCTTGTAAATAAGCGGAAAGGCGCCCCTCTGAAACTATACGAGAAATCTCCTCACCATCAAAAATTGTCAATTCAAATAAACGCGGAGGAATCTCTTCACGAATTTTATTTTGAAAATTTTCGGCTTGCACAGGACTTAAAGGTCGACCATTTTTAAGTACTGTGACGACTTCTTTAAACCGGTCGTTTTTCCATTCCCAATCTCGTTCGATTTCATACACATTTTTTTCAAAATCCTCAATTTGTGAGATCATCACGGCGACTTTGAAATGCATTTTTCCTTCTTCTCTTGCTTTTCGATTAAATAATGAACGAATTTTTTCTCTATACCCCTCGGTCTCTGTGCGAAATCCAAAAGCCAAAGGACCAAATAATGCAAGGCGAAGCGATTCCAATAAAGTTGTTTTGCCTGCTCCATTTTTCCCACCAATTAAAATTAAATTACGATCTTTGAATGGATGATCGAATTCAATTTTATGACTTCCATAGTAAGCTCCTACATTTTGTAATCGAAGACTATGTAACCACATACCACTACCTCTTCTCTCCATTATAAATGCAAAATTTCCTGATCAAGAATTCGATCAAACTCTTGGTATAAACCCCTACGAATCTTATAACCTGAATATTCTCGTTCTACAGCAATTAATTTTTTTATCAATGAAATTGGCACTCCGTACTCTTCACAAAGTCGTTCTAGATCTGTAATTTGATTCTTTTTGAATTGAGGTCGGTCATCTTGCTCCCAATCTAACTCAATTCCTGTCTCTTGATAATAAATCTTTGGAATCTGATCTTCCCAATCACCCTCTCTTTTCCAAAGCCTACGAATCAGTTTCAACTCTTCTAGAGATATTAACTCTACTGTAGAATCCTGTCTCATTTCTTGCACTTTTTTTTGTGTTTGTAATAAACGACGCAAAATTTCTTCGCGAGCTTTTAGTGTAAAAGGTCCTAAGCCAAGTTGTTTAATTGATCCATCTTCTGTTCTTATGTAATATTCCAATTCCTCTACATGTGCCAAATCAATATTCTCTTTTTGAATATACTCCTTCAGTTCCTCTAATGTCTTAATCTTGTCTTCAGGAATTTGCTGATCACTTGGAACAGAAACTAAATAAATTTGTCCGTTTGTTCGCTGTTTTTGCCGCAAGGAACGATCAGAACGAATTTTAGCCAAATAGTTTCGAAACTCAAGCAACGGCTTTAACCATTCAACTCCACTATTTATAAATCCTGTGAGAGCCTTGTCTTCTTTCACAACCGTACAAGTCCAACATCCAAAACGACTGTTTCCACAAGAACCTGCACTCTCTTTAATCTCTTTGTCTACAATCAATGGGCATTCACTGCTCGAATCCTGGTAAAGCTGCAACAAATCATGGTTGTTTCCTCCCCATGGCGACTCATATTCAAGCAAATATTGCCAAACATCTTCCATAGTAAATTCCCGAATTGGCGCAAATACATAGGCGTTGGGAAGAGAAGAATGCTTCATCAGTACCTTACCCTCTACACTGTGGGATTTGATCACCCCAGCACGAGTACTGCTCTCTGTTTCCCGAACGCCTAGTACCATGATTACTTCGCCATATTTGGAGACTTTATCAAGAATAAAGCGGTTAGCCGGATCTATTTTTAAACGATCAGTACACCAACGAAACTTTTGGCGCGGAGAAGGGTACCCCCGACCAATCAAAGTGACCCAAAATGTGTTTTTTAGTTCCGGGCGTACTTTATGAGTTTCGATTGGTAGCCCTCTTCTCATCGCCTCATCTTGAATCATCCCAAGTGTATTTGTAATGGATGAGATAATCATTGGAGTTTCTACTAATGTATCGGAAGAAATTATATATACCATCTTTTTTAGCTGGCTTGCTTCTAATTCAGACAAAGCGGAAAAGACTAATTGTACGACAGCAGTCGAATCTTTCCCACCACTATATCCAACGACCCAAGGTCGATCATCAGCAAGGTAAACCTTTTTGACTTGCTCTTTTGCTTTTACAATCTTTTCATTTTCTCCAAAGATATTAAGCATATCTTGTTCCTCCGATGTTTCGAGTTCTCTGATTGCCATATCTCTATTAAACTACAAATATTAACCAAAAACGATATTAAATTCGAAATTCAATCAATACGCAGGCAGACGAATCAACAAAAACGAAACGATATCATTAGTTTATATCTGAATACATGTTCGTTCAATGAAACTTTTCCACGAATCTGTAGCGTGAATATGAAAAGACCACATTTAAAACGCCTCCTTGCCTTGAGGGGCAAAGAAGCGTGCTATAAATTTCCCAAAATCCATGATAAATATGTGATCTTATTCTTTGTTCGTTGAGCGTTGCGATCTCCCACCAAGTATAGAGTTTGTTTGGCACGGGTTAAAGCGACATACAAGATCCGCGTCTCTTCAGCTAAATATTCTTCTTTATATTGAGCTAATCTCTCATGATATTTATCAGATGTAATCGTTGTTGGTTCTAAATAACGGCGAAATGAAAACTCAATTCCTGTCTCAGGATGAAACAAAATTGTCGGATTCAAAAGATCATGATCTAGACCACGCTCCAACTCAACCAAAATAACATGATCAAACTCTAATCCTTTCGCATTATGAATAGTGGTTAATTGAACCGCATTAAATTCTTCCAATATCTCAGCCTGTTCCTCATCTTGATTATGTTGAATCATACTCCCAAGCCATTGCACATACTCAATGAGTCCTATTTTTTCACCAATAAATTTGGTACGTGTAAGCTCTTTTAATTTTTCCAAGTTAGCTCTCGTTTGAATTTGATTATAATGCTGCAAATACCCACGAATATTTAGATCCTTGTTTTTAAAAATCTCTTCCAAAATTTGCGCAACCGAATAAATAGGAATTACCCTTTTTAATTCTTTATATAGTCGCTCTAATTTCTCATGATCAAAATTAACCCAAGGAATCCCCAACACTTCATTTTTTCGAATTAAATCATCTGGAGCCATGATCCAATTTAGAATATGGAATACATATCTAATTTCTGGCCTTTTGAAAAAATCACCGCCACCCAATATTTTTGTTGGGATTCCTACTTGATTAAGCTTTTGCTCATATTCTAACATTGATTTATTTGTACGAAACAGAATCGTATACTTATTATATGTCCCAGGATCAACCTCTTGTAAGAAAAAAGCGACAGCTTGTTTTTCTCCTAATTCATGGGAAGGAATCCATTTTACTACATGACTTATTTGTTCCTTCGCTGTTTGATAAGGTTCAATAGGTTCATAAACTACATGTGGCTTTTTTGAATTGCGCTCCAATCGAAGAAATATACTATTTACAAATTCTACGATTTCCCCTCTGGAACGATAGTTGGTTCGCAAGTGATACACCTTACCTCTATCATTGATCCAACGTTCAAATCCTTGATAAGAATTTAAATCGGCACCTCGAAACTGATAAATCGATTGCTTCACATCTCCAACAGCAAATAAAGAAGGCGAATTCGATCCTCCACAAATTAGCTTGATTATCTCGGTTTGATAGAAAGATGTATCCTGAAACTCATCTACAAAAATGTATTTATAAAGTGATTTCACTTGATTTAATAGTCTTGGAAAACCTTTTAATGCTAGATAAGTGAATTCCAATAAATCATCTACGTCAATTCGTCCAACTTTTTGTTTTCTATATTCCTCGTCCAAGCGTAAAACAAGTTCTTTTAATGTCCGTTTAATATTTGATTTCTGATCAGTTTGCATCCACATTAAAGCTTGATCTGTTTTTTCTACTACTTCCTGAATATCAATCCCTTTTGAACGCAATTGATTGTAAAAATACTCGATCTGCCTGCGTATCTGATGCGGTGGCATAATCTCTAACAGCGGATGGCTTCCCTGAGATAATTCTTCCATCCATTGAGATAGAACAACCGAAATAACTTTATTTATATTCGTTGTACTAATATGAAATTCAGGAGAATATACCTTATTTTCAAAGCGAAAGGGGCCAGCAAACTTTAGGATTGCGTTACAAAATTTATGGATCGTAGAAATCTGAACCCGTCCAATTAACTCCATTTCATAATGGAAACGCTCCTTTTGAACAGGATCCTTAGTAGAATGAAGTTTTTTAAACATTGCCCCAAGAAGACGACTTTTCATCTCGGCTGTGGAATTATTTGTAAAAGTAATAATAGCAAAATCTTTTATTGACAATTTAGGTTCTTTCTCGAGAAGACGGATAATTCTATTCACAAGAACCTCCGTCTTTCCTGCACCTGCTCCCGCTTTGACTAAAATGTATTTCTCCTCTGATTCCACAATCTCAAGTTGTTGATCAGATAGTTTCATACAGTTCTACCACTCCCGTTGTCTTTATTCTCTTCTTCATAGCCCCGGCAATTTTGTACAAATGGACAATAAATACACAATTTCGTCTCCTTTATCGTAATTGGTTGAGTTACGATATCATTCATTAACATGCCAATCTCTTTGCTGTTTCTTTTCTGTCTAACTTGTATATACCATTTAAAAAAAGCATCAACTTCAGGATCCAAATTTTTTTCCAGTATAGAGAGGAAAAGCTCATAATCATCAAGATAATACACATTTGGTCTCCCATCCACTAAAAGTTTCAAACCGAGTGGCATGTGAACTTTTACATCTCGATGATCAAATGGAATTTCCAACTCTTCTCTTATGAAATCTGTAGTAAATACTACTCTCTTATTCCATCTGGAATTAAAAATGTGATCGATCAAATTCTTCGTGAAAATTTCTGCTAAAAACTGAGCCTGAATCTCTATTTCTTTTCGAACTGGGAAATATTCTCTCTCTGTATGCATCGCTTGTCGAACGTAGTTTCGAATGACTGAATCTGTAAAACGAGACTTAGCATTATTGGATGTTGTTTCAACTTTATAATCTTCAGCAATCAAACTAATGGCCTTTTGAGATATTTTTCGACCATAATAAAACCCTATTTGAAATGCACTGGCAAACACATTTTGCTCTGGCTTGCTAATGGTATAGTGATAACGTTTCGGACATAAACGATACAATGCAATTTCATTCAGCAAAATTTCACCTGGTACGATTGAACCAGTAAGTTCAACTGTTTTTTCCCCCGATTGGTATGATGGAGCATCATACCCCGACACTAGTTTTAAAATCCCCTCCTCTTTCAACCGATTCAATAAATCCACTGGCTTTCTGTCTAGATCAATCCCTACCGACCTTGCAATTTCCATTAAGTACGGTGAAGGATATATATTGGTCGAATTTCCAGAAAACGTAATAACCACTTTATCTTTTGCTGCCAAAAATGCAAGTAAGAAATAATATCGCGCACAATCAGCTTTCAATTTTTCCATTTCCAAACCGCTGTTTACTTTCAATCGAGTTGTTTCCGATAAAATCTTTGCCTCCATCTCTGAATTGCATGGCCATGAGTCAGGGGAAAAAGACGGATAATTCTCTTGTGTAAACTGCGTTAAATAAACAAACCGATATTCTGCAAAAGCAATGTTATGCAAGCTTGTGATCATTGGTATATTTTTTCTTTTGCTTCTTTTAATTTGAACTTCAATTTCATCGTTTTCCTGTTGTGAAAGTGAAATATCACTTGATAATAATCCAATTAAAACTTCTGCAAATTCCTCAGCTGTGATCGGAAGTAAAGCAGTATCATTAAAACGTTCAATCTGTTCCTTAATCACATTCCTTGTCTTCTCAAAGAAAGGATCTTCATTTTGAGATTGAGAGAATCTTTGCTTCAACTTATGGATTACATCCAATAATTTATTCCCATGTTCACTAAACGTGACCTCTCCATGGCTAAATAATTCATCTTGAAAACTCTTTAATTCCATAAGAATAAAAAGCCATAATTCGAGATTTTCTCTTTTTACACTTTTCAATGGGTGATAACGGTATTTCGAAAAGTCAATCTGCTCATATAGTTGTATCAGTTTTAAAGACTGGTCAATCCAATCATCGATAGTAGGCAGTGCATCATAAAACAGCTCGATTTTTTCAAAAGAAGGAATTGATTGATTTGAATTATACCAGTTGCTTTGTAATATTCGCTTGAAAAAAATGGTGTCAAAATAGCTATCTTCTTCAAACTTTCTCCAATCGATCCTGCTTTGATAGAGGATCTTAATTAGATCCAAAGGTAGCAATTGCTTTACTTTATTCTCCGTAGTTTCGTATTCGATCCTATATTGCTCAAACACTTCATTAAAAAATGGACGCAGTCGTCTCGATTGCGGACTCACAATCGCAACTTCCCTCAACTCTTTCTTTACAACTTGATTTTGAATTTGTTTTACTACATGCATAATTTCCTGTTCCAGGCAAGAAAACTGGTAAAACTCAATTGAATGATCAAGAAAGCCAACATTATCTGTAAATAATATATGTGGAACTTCTTCAACATACGTTGACCTGGATCTATTTGAAAAACCGATTGCTTCCCATTGAGAAAAGGGGACGTAATTGCTGTAAACCTTTCGAATAATATTAAATGCAGGTTGAATCTTCTCACCTTCATCATAATAAGGTACAATGAATGTAATTTTTTTACCTAATTCTTGAAAACGATTGATCATAGATTCATGCAGATGACTAAAAAAAAGAAACGGCCCATCAAAGACCAGTTCATCATATTCTTTGAAGGAATACTCCTTTACACCACGGATAAAGCATGTATCCGGTTCCAAATGAGACTCAGTCAATTTTAAAAACTCCTGGTAAATTTTACATACCATTTCCCAAGATTCATCCTCACTAAGAGATTGAATCTTATAAAATTCCATACCACTACTGCGAAAAGTCGAGAACAAATCTAACAAATTGCTCGCAACCGATTCCCATTCCAATTGCTGAGGAGCAACATTTTGAATTGCTCGTTTTAGTATCACCAGGATCTCAATTCGTGTTAAATACTTTTGACTGCATTTGTTATCTATCAAAACCCTTTTCCAATTGTCAAAACTATAAACTTTATGCACCATCTTTTTTTCATTTTGCCGTAAAGTGTAATCAAGTATTTCATTTATCTTTCTAAAGCGGTATCTTTCTAAAATTAAAGTAGGTGTGATATGTAAAATGCGTTTTCCTTTCAAAATGCGTTTGGCTATTTCTTCATTTGCATCTTCTGTAAATGGAGTATATAAAAGTTTCATAAAATACTCCTTTCCCTTTTCATAAAAAATGAAAATATGTTACACCAGATTGGCATCTTCAGTATCACATTATATAATATTTTTGTTAAAATTGAATAGCAGCAATTCCGAAAAGTTTCCCGGTGGTGAATCATAGTGAAATTAACCAGCGAAGAAATAAAGCTATTAGTAAAGATCTGCGAGAAGCACAATATTACGAAGGAACATATACTTGACTTAATTAATATTGAAGAAAATTATCTATACAGAGAAAAACTAAGAAGAACTGGACTTACAGATAAACTCAAAAACAAGCTAGATGAATGGTCACAAAAAGGAGAGATTGTATGAAATTCACCAAGCTAAAAATGATAAACTATCGTCCATACTATGGAACAAAAGAAATTAATTTGGACATTCCGAATGATCAAAAACCCCCTTATCGTAAAAACATTATCCTTTTTGGTGGACTAAACGGTGCCGGAAAAACAACAATTTTTAAGGCAATCAGACTAGCTCTTTTTGCACGTAGAGGAATGAAAGACAAAGAATACCACGAATATCTTGATGGAGCAATAAATAATCTCGCATTTAATGAAGGAGTTCGGAGCTGTTCAATTGCTCTTTCCCTTGAAGATGAACAGGACCAAATTACACTAGAATTCATTATGAAATTTGACGAAAAAAAAGTTCTCATTGGCGAAGAGAGAAAATTGTACGTATTTAACAAAAAAGAACAAACCGAACAAGAAAGTACCCTAACAAACGAGGAGTTTAATCGATTCATTGATGAGCGGATCCCGCTCGATGCATCAGAGTTTTTTCTTTTTGATGCGGAAAAAATTGGAGAAATAATCGCAAAACAAGGACGGGAACATTTAAAAGAACCTATTCAAAAAATTTTCGCTTTGGAAGCAATTAAAAAATTAAAGCCTGACCTCGATTCTTTACGGCGTGAAATATTAAATAAACTTAAAGATGCCCCGAAAAATGAAGAGTTAGAAAATCTCACGAGAGACATACAGAACTACAATAACGAAATAGAAACTCTGCAAAGAGAAAACCAATCATTGAATGAAAGAATTCAGGTTTTAAAAAGCAAAAAAAATTTGCTCAATCAAGAACGTAGACGCAAGATTGCACAAAATACAGATTCCAAAATTTCTATTACAAAGAAATTAAATGATATAGAAACGAGAATCAATCTTATCAATCAACAATTAAACCAGTTTATTGAAAAGGATTTGTTAGCGATCTTACTCGCTCCTTCTATAAAAGGCCTGAAAGATCGGTTGCGATATGAAAAACAGCTTGAAAAAAAACGACTGGAAATAAAAACCCGTTTTGATACATATGAACAATTCATGGAACAACTCATTATTGAATTGGAAAAAACACTAAATCCCCTCTTAAAAATGATCTCCGTTGAACAACTTAAAAAGGCTGGGCGTAAATCTTGGGCTAAAATTAATCAAATTCAGAACGAAACAATCGACCAATCAGAAATCATTCACGATCTTTCTAATCGCGATTACTATAAATTGATTGAGTATCCAGTCGCTAATTCGATTGATCTAAAACAATTAATTGAAGAAAAAATCACTTTAGAAGAAGAGAAGAAGAAGTTGGAAATTAAACTAGAAAATGCTCCTAATCCTGTTGATACAACAAAAGAAGATGAAGAACTAGCCAAAATTTACCATGAAATCGGAGAAAAAACAAACAAACTGACAGAAAACAAAATCCGAATCAAAGAAATCCTAGGTGAATTATCGAGCTTGAAGACCAAACGTTCTCATACCGAAGAGGCATATAAAGATATTGAACCTTTGAAAAAGAAAATTGACTATATAACACGTTTACAAATGGCTACCGAAGAATTCATAGATGAGCTTACCAAAATGAAAGCAAATAGAATCCAAATAGAGTTTAAGCAAATTTTAGATAAACTTTTCCGGAAGGATCAAGAATTTCTGAGAGTCGAGTTTGACTCAGAAAAATATATTTTAAAACTCTATGATCGAGATAATCGTCTAGTACAGTTGGAACAGCGGTCAGAAGGTGAAAAACAAATTATTGCTCTCTCCTTTATCTGGGCGTTGACCAAAACAGCAGGATTTAACTTACCATTTGTTATTGATACACCACTCGGAAGGCTAGACAGCATTCATCGTCATAATCTTGTTGAGCATTATTTTAGTAAACTAAGTGAACAAGTGATCATTTTATCGACTGACGTGGAAATTAATAAAGAGCACGCTTCTTTATTGGAAAAATACATTCAAAGAAAATACATCTTAGAACATGACCCGGAACAACAATGTACAGATATCAAGGAAGGGTATTTTATGTTCTAGGGAGGTTTTTTATGGCAGCCAATAACCGAATTAATATGTCTAAAGAGGGAGAAAACTTATTAAGAAAGGTTTCAGTAGAGCTAGATATTGATGATCGTCCATTAATTCTGCGAATTGCATTTGCTAAAGGTTTATTGCATTGTGAGGGTGAACCTCGGAATTTCGGCGGCGGAGGTTGGACAATTCCGGCCGGAGTCATTGCACGCGATGATGATTATTTGCTATTTAAACACTTGATTATTAACAAAATAGGGCAAACGATAGATGATAAAGATATCGATAACTATCTCCTCCGCTTTATCGAAGAAGGTTTAAGAGCAATGAACACGGAAATAGAAGAAAAAAGCAAATTTGATAATTATTTAATCCAACTTGTCTCAAATGTTAGTTAAATAAACCGCCCTTGTGATTTTGAAACATCACAAGGGCGGTTCCAATTACCGTAAAGTTCTCCTCCCCCCAACCCCGTCCCTTCTGATCACATCAAAAAATATTGCTCACGGATCTGAATTGCATTAAACTGAGATTGAAAATTCACAAAAATATTCCCCTGTTTATTCTTTTGTCAAAGGAAGATGTCCCGCTCCCCTCAATTTTGCTTGTCCCTGTTGATGTCACCGCAAGCGATCGCCAGTTTCATTTGCAGACCACCGATGCATGAAACAAATGAATAAAATCTACCCGGGAGGGAAATGCATGCAAATTCAACAGCCCTTCACCGTGGCGGATATGCTGAAACGCCCCACCTTTGCCAAAGCCAAAGTGATGGCCGGCTCCCGCGGTCTCAACCGACCGGTCCGATGGGTTCACGTGTTGGAGGTTTCCGATGCGGCCTCTTTTGTCAACGGGCAGGAACTCATTCTGACGACCGGTGTCGGTCTGGACGGAAAAGAGGAGTCAGTGTTTCACTTCGTCAAGCAGTTGGTGGAATGCGGAGTTTCCGGATTATGCATCGAACTGGTTCAGCGCTTCACGGACATCCCCCGCTCCATCCTCCAATACGCCGATACCTGTGCTTTTCCCATTATTGTTTTTAAAGAAGAAGTCCGCTTTATTGAGATCACCCAGGACATCCATGCCTGTCTGATCAATCGGCACCATCACCGGCTCGTTGCCCTGGAGGCGATTTCCAACCGGTTTCTCCAATTAACGCTCCGGCCGCAAGGAACTCTGGGGATCCTCAAACTACTGCATCAGGAAACAGGATGCGCCGTATGGCTTCGCGACGATTGGGGAACGGACATCACTTTTCCGGAGTCATGCGAAAAAGAACGGTTCCTGAAAAAAGGAACATGCCGTCAGCCAATCATTGCCCTGGACATGCAGGTGGGGGAGCTGTACCTCGACTATCGCGGGGAAGCCAAAGAATACATCCAACTGATTCTGGACCAGGCAGCCATCGCCATCGCCCAGGAATTACTTCGCCGACTTTCCCTGGAAGAACGCCGTCTCAGAAAGGTGCAAAAATGGATTGATGATTGCCTGCATTCCGGACGGGCCGATATCCCTGCGCCTCTGTCATCGGTACTCTCATCGGGCGGAAAGATCGTCCTGGCCGCCGTCCATACGGATCTTCACTCGCTCTCTTCGCCGACAGAATGTCCCCTGTCTCATGAAGATATAGCCATTCTGCAATGGGTGCGTCGTGCATATTCAACCTTTGCGCGTTTTGGCATTCTTGGATGGTTTGCCTCTCATGGAGATCTGTGGTCCATCGTGCTGGCGGATGCTCAACCTTCCTCACCTGTTCCGTTCCTTCAGCGGATCCGGGAAAGTTTTACCCACTTGTTCAGGCAAACAGATTCCTCCTGCTTTAATTGTCAATATCACTGGACAGTCGGAATCAGCCGGATCTTTTCCAGCCTGTCCGAGGCCCCCGCCGCTTGGCAACAGGCGAAACAGGCGCTGAAGATCCGACCGCGGTTCGCTGCCCTTGCGGCAAAAAGGAAGCCCGACCGCAAGCACGGCGAACGCTCACCTGATTGCCCTTTCCACCTTGTCTTCTACGATGACCTTCATACCTGGCAGTTGTTTTTACAGGTGGATCCCGCTGTTTTATCCGATTACATCAGCCACCAGATCGGTCCGCTTTTGGACTATGACCGCGAAAACGGAACCGAATTGGTTCATACACTGGAAACATTCCTCAATTCCGGACAGTCCAAGCAGCAAACGGCCAAGGCTCTGTTTATCCACCGGCAAACCTTGTATTACCGGCTGGAGCAAATCTCCTCTCTTCTCGGGGAAAACTGGGATTCACCCTCCCGCCGTCTCGCTTTGGACACCGCCCTGGCCGCCCGCAATTTTCTCAGATCCCAGGAAAACCGGCATGCCAGCCATCGAATAAGTAAATAAAAAATCGGGGGGGCTGAATCGGATCAGCCCCCGTATTTCCTTGTTTTCAGGGCAAGAGGTCCAACATTTCCCGATATGTCTCAGGCCGGCGGTCGCGGAAAAACTGCCAGGTGTCCCGAACTTCCCGGATTACCTCCCGATCCATCTCCCCGATCACCACTTCCTCCCGATCCCGTTCGCCGATTGCCACAAACTCACCGCGGGGGCTCACCAGATACGATTGTCCGTAAAACTCCCCCATATCCCAAGGTTTTTCCCAGCCGACCCGATTGATCGCCCCGAGGTAATAACCATTGGCTACAGCATGTGCCGGCTGCTCCAGCTTCCAAAGGTATTCGGAAAGACCGGCTACTGTCGCCGAGGGATTGAACACGATTTCCGCCCCGTTTAATCCCAACAGGCGTGCTCCCTCCGGAAAATGGCGGTCGTAGCAGATATAGACGCCCACCTTGGCAAAAGCCGTGTCAAACACCGGATAACCCAGATTACCGGGTTTGAAATAGTATTTTTCCCAGAAACCGCATCCGGCAGGACCGGCCTGTACCTGGGGAATATGCTGTTTGCGGTATTTGCCCAGAAATTTGCCGTCTGCGTCGATCACGGCGGCTGTATTGTAATAGACGCCGGGCAATTCTTCCTCATATAAAGGAACGATCAGTACCACCCCAAGCTCTTTGGACAGCTCTTGCATCAGGCGGGTTGTAGGTCCGTCGGGCACTTTTTCCGCAGCCGCATACCATTTGGGATTCTGTTCCGTGCAAAAATAAGGCCCGTAAAAGAGTTCTTGCAGACAGATCACCCGTGCACCCTTGGACGCCGCTTGCCGGATCAACGGAAGATGTTTTTCGATGGCCGCCTTTTTGTGAGTCTCAACCGGCTCCCGGCCGTCCACATGATGATGAGCTTGAATCAAACCGATTTTGACTTTGGAACCCATCGTCCCACTCCTTCCTCTTTTTTCGGCTTTTTGCCTCACACATCGACCTGAGAAAACGGCTTGGCCCGGAGAAATTGCCCCATGCCCGGCTTGCCTGTAAACCGGTCATGCTCGACAATCACCTGTCCACGGAGCAGAACGCATTTGGGTTTGCCCTTCACCTTCATTCCTTCAAACGGATTGTAATCAACGTTCATATGGTGAGTTTTCGACGAGATCGTCCACTCGGTTTCAGGGTCCCAAATGACAATGTCCCCGTCACTCCCTACGGCAATCGTCCCTTTTTCAGGAAACAGACCGAACAGTTTTGCCGCATTGGTGGAAGTGAGAGCAACAAATTTCGTCAGGCCGATTCGCCCTTCGTTCACTCCACAGTGGTAAAGAATCGACATGCGGTTCTCAATGGTGGGGGCTCCGTTGGGGATTTTGGTGAAGTCGTTCCGCCCCAGTTCTTTTTGTCCCTTGAAATTGAAGGAACACTGGTCTGATCCAAGCACTTGCAATTCGAGATTCCGAAGCCGGTTCCAAAGTACTTCCTGGTGCCATTTCTCCCTGAGCGGCGGGGACATTACGTATTTAGCCCCCTCGAAACCGGGACGTTCATAATCCGAAACATCGCAGACCAAGTACTGCGGACAGGTTTCCCCGTAAATCGGCAACCCCCGCTTTCTCGCTTCACTGATGGCATCCGACGCTTGGGCGCAGGTGACGTGAACGATATACAAGGGAGCACCGGCAATCTCCGCCAGGCGAATGGCCCGTGCCGTCGCCTCCCCTTCCGCTTCGGGCGGCCGCGTCAAAGCATGGTATTTGGGTTCGGTTTTTCCTTTGGCCAGAGCGTCTTTCACCAATACATCGATCACATCGCCGTTTTCCGCGTGTACCTGGACCAGAGCTCCGCATTTGGCCGCTTTTTGCAGCACGCGAAACAGGGTTTCATCGTCCACCTGCAGATTATTTTTGTACGCCAGGAACACCTTGAAGGACATTATGCCTTCCTTTTCCACCAAGTGAGGAATCTCATTCATAACCGCTTCCCGCATGTCCCCGACCATCATGTGAAAACTGTAGTCAATGGCCGCTTTTCCTTCTGCTTTCTCATGCCAGGTTTGCAGGGAGTTGGCCAGTGTGTCCCCTTTTTGGTGCAGAGCGAAATCCACGATGGTCGTGGTTCCGCCAAAAGCGGCGGCAATTGTTCCCGTTTGAAAATCATCCGCCGTGATCGTTCCGCCAAAAGGCATATCCAGATGGGTGTGGGGATCAACGCCTCCCGGAAACAGATAACAGCCCGTTGCATCGATCATCTCATGACCAATGGAAAGAATCCGTTCTCCGATGTGGGTAATCTTGCCGTTTTCAATCAGGACGTCGGCGGTCATCACGTCGCTGGCGGTTACAATCGTTCCGCCCCGGATCAATGTACCCATAAAGCGAACCTCCCGCTGGTTATTGGTTTCCGCCTTCCATTGCCCGTTCCCGCCATGTTTGCGGCGGTCTTCCGGTCTCCACTTCAACCATCGTGATGCAACCATCCACTGGACAAACCATTGAACAAAGGTTACAGCCCACGCAATCTTCCTCCCGGACGACCAGTCGAGGCGGACCAGACTCCCGTTCAATCCGGTCGATACATTGATGAGCTGTATCCTCGCAGGCAATATAGCATTTGTTGCAATGGATACAGACATCCGGATCGATCCTCGCCACCACTTTATACTCCAGATTGAGATTTCCCCATTCCGTGTAGCGATGGACGGATTTGCCGATCAGTTCGCTGACCGAAGAGAGCCCCCTCTCATCGAGATAGTTGTTCAACCCATCGATCATATCTTCCACGATCCGGAACCCGTGGTGCATGACCGCGGTGCACACCTGCACGCCCGTCGCACCCATCAGCAGAAATTCGACCACGTCCTGCCAAGTGGAAATTCCGCCAATGCCTGAAATCGGCACGCCTATATCCGGATCCCGTGCACAATCCGCCACCATATGGAGGGCAATCGGTTTAACGGCGGGACCGCAATAACCCCCGTGGGCACCTTTTCCGTCGACATGGGGGATCGGATTCCAGGTCGTTAAATCCACTCCCATCAGGCTGTTGATGGTGTTGATCATGCTGACGGCATCAGCTCCGCCCTGCACCGCTGCCCGGGCGGTGTGACGGATATCGGTGATGTTGGGGGTCAGCTTGACGATGAGCGGGACCTCGGCCACTTCTTTGACCCATTCGGTATTTTGCCGGACGAGATCGGGAACCTGGCCGACAGCCGATCCCATTCCTCTTTCCGACATGCCGTGGGGACAGCCGAAATTAAGTTCAAATCCATCCACGCCGACATCTTGAACCCGTTTTACCAGCTCGTGCCACCGCTCTCTCTTTGGTTCCATCATGAGAGAAGCGACGATGGTTCGGTCGGGAAATTTTCGCTTCACTTCCCGGATCTCCTTCAGATTGTCTTCCAGCGGACGGTCGGTGATCAATTCGATGTTGTTCATTCCCAACATGCGGCGGTTGCCAAAATTGAAAGCGGCAAACCGGGAAGAGACATTGACGATCGGGTCACCCAGCGTTTTCCATACCGCACCGCCCCAGCCCGCCTCAAAGGCCCGCATCACCTGGTAACCGCTGTTGGTGGGCGGAGCCGAAGCCAGCCAGAAGGGGTTGGGGCTTTGAATCCCCGCCAAATCGATGGACAGATCGGCCATCTCGGAACACCTCCCCGCAGATTAAACCTTCTTGACTTGCTTCAGGTACTGGTGAACGCTCCGGGCCACGATTTTTCCCTGCTCCGCTGCCTCGACCACCATCGCCTCCCCTTTGCCCCGCTCAAAGGTGCAGTCACCGGCGGCGAAAATGTTGGCCCGGTTTGTCCGGAAACATTCATCCACCTGAACCACGCCGTTCCGGCATTTGATCCGGAGTTCGTTCAGCAACCGGGTCAGGCGCGACTGGCCAATCGCCCGGATCACCGTATCCACTTCCACTGTGAATTGCGTTCCGGGAACCGGCACCGGTCGGGGGCGTCCGGAATGATCCGGTGCGTCGAGTCGCATGCAAATAAACTCCACTGCACTGACACGGCCGTTTTCTCCGAGAATCCGCCGGGGAACAGAGAGCCAGCGGAACTCCACGCCTTCCTGTTTGGCAAATTCATACTCAAAAGGATAGGCTGTCATTTCCGCTTCCGTCCTGCGATAAAACATGGTCACCTGTTCCGCACCCATACGCTTGCAACATGTTGCCGCATCAATCGCGGTGTTTCCGGCCCCGACAACGACCACCCGCTTCCCGATTTCCCCGACACCATCCCCTGTTTTGACCCGCTCAATGAAATCGATCGCATCCCACACACCCTCCAGTTCCTCGCCGGGGATGCCGAGACGCGGCACGGTTCCCATGCCAAAAGCCAAAACGATGGCATGGAAACGTTCCAATAATTCCTGTGCAGGAACATCTTTTCCCACCGTAACCCCGGTGTGCACGTTCACGCCCAGCTTGACTACCTGTTCAGCCTCCCACAGGGCGATCTCCCCGGGCAAACGGAAAGGCACGATGCCGTACGTGTTTAACCCCCCAAGTTCCGGCTTGGCCTCAAAAATCGTTACGTCATGCCCCATGCGTGCCAGTTCACGAGCCGCCGAAAGACCGGCCGGCCCTCCGCCGACCACGGCCACCCTGTACCCGGTTGCCGGTCCGGGGCGAAACAGCTGCACACCGTTCTGCCGGGCCCAATCTGTGACATAGCGCTGCAAATCGCCGATCCGGATGGGAGATTCTTCATCTTTAAGAACACAAGCCCCCTCGCATAACTCTTCCGTTGGACAAACCCGTGCACAGCTGGCACCCACGGGGTTGGCTTCCATGATGACACGGGCACTTCCTTTCAAATTTCCCGTGGCGATCTTGCGGATAAAAGAAGGAACATCGATATGGGTGGGACAGGCGCGGGTGCAGGGAGCATCGTAGCAGAACAAACATCGATTCGCCTCGTTCACCACGTCCATCCGGGTCAGTTCCCGGTAGATCGGTTCGCTCAACCTGCTGTTTTTTCCCTGGGACAAGCTTTTTCCCTCCTTATTCTGTCTCCTCCGGCAAGGACACAGCAGATGTCGGGGTGCGGGATTCGATTTGGGTAATCCGCGCATATTCCGCAGGAGAAACCAGCGATTCATGGCGGTGCATCAGAAAGGTGTAGACCACTGCGGCCACGACGAGTCCGACCACCAGCGCGTTGGACCAGAGCCAGTCCCATCCCGGGAGGAAACGGCCCAGAATCGGCACAGCCACCCCAACGAGCAAAGCGATGACGCTGTTCCAGTTCACCCCCTTGGCGTAGTGATAGCGGCCACGGGCCATGTAAAGCTCGGCCAGCGCCAACCGCCTCCTCCGAACCAGCCAGTAGTCGGCAATGGCAATCCCGTCGATCGGGCCGAGCAGCGCCCCGTAGGTGCCAAGCCAGCCAAAAATGTAGTTTCCGAAATTCTCCATGATATACCAGGGTTGAATAACGATCCCAAGCAAGCCGGTGATCAATGCGCCTGTGGCAAAAGTGATCCGGCGCGGCCACAAATTCTCGATCGCTCTCGCCGGGGCCACAACATTGGCACCCACATTGATGGTCAGACTGGAAAGGGTTATGATGACGGCGCCAATCAAAACGACCGGAGCGGAAAAGCGGTTGAGAATGGCCACGGGATCCCAGAGCGCTTCTCCGAAAATGACGATCGTTGCCGAAGTGACGGCGATGGCAATGAAGGAAAATACCCCCATGGTCAACGGAAGCGAGAGGGACTGCCCGACCACTTGCGCCTTTTGACTTTTGGCGTAGCGGCAGAAATCGGGAATGTTCAACGCCATGGTGGCCCAAAAAGCGATACACCCCATCAGGGACGGAAAAAACACCTTCAAAAACTCTCCCGGAGTGTTCAGTTTCGACTGAGCGGAGAGCATCGGCCCGAACCCGCCCGCTTTTATCACCGCCCAGATGAACAGTCCCATCACCGCGACCATCAACAGCGGTGCCGAAAACCGCATCAGATTCTTGATGCTCTCCGGTCCCTTGTAGGCCACGAAGACGTTCAATCCCCAAAAGATGAGGAAAACGAGCGGGGTATGCCCGGGCACCTCCTTCCAACCTTTAAAAACCGCCTGAAGCAATCCGTCGATCGCCGTTGTCCCGATCCAGCAGTTGATCCCAAACCAGCCCGCGGCGATCAAGGCTCTGGCCAGCGCGGGAATGTGCGCCCCTCTTGATCCAAACCATAACCGGGCATATACAGGATAGGGAATGCCGAACTTGGTTCCGGCATGGGCGTTTAACAAAATGGGGATCAAGACGATAAGATTGCCGATCAAGACGGTGAGGACAGCCTGCCACCAGTTCATTCCCAGCGAGATCATGCCTCCCGCCAGGGCATAAGCGGGGATGCAAAGGCACATGCTGATCCACAAAGCGGCAAAGTTCCATGCAGTCCAATGGTGCTCCTTGCGGGTTGTGGGGCGAAGATCCTCATTCCACAGCGGGCTATCACTCAGTTGCCGGGCCATATCGCCGGTCAGCGTGACAATGCCGTCTTTCTCAGTTTGCGACTTCATCGGATCTCCTCCATCCATTTCATGGCTCGCACAGACAGACTCGGCTTAACCGGAGGCACCGGCCTCTTGGACCGACTCGATCACCACCCGGGCCAAAAATTCCAGATCCCGGTCGCTGATGATCAGGGGAGGAGACAAGGTTAACACGTTGTTCATTTCCGGTACGGTATCGCTGTTTTTTCCGATCAGCACCCCTCTCTTTTTGCAAGCGGCAATGACGCGTCCGACGAATTCGGCAGAAGCCGGTTTTTTGTCTTTACGGTTCCCGACCAATTCAATTCCGGCCATGAAACCAAAGAAACGCATATCCCCGACATTGTCATGATCCCAAAGAGGCTTTAACAACGCTTGCAGTTTTTCTCCCAATTCCCGGCTTCGTTCCACCAGCTTCCGTTCATCCATCAATTCCAGTGTTTTCAGGGAAAGCGCACAGGCTGTTGCATTCCCCCCAAAGGTATTGACATGCCGGAAATGAGCGTAAGGATGATCTTCCTTGAACGCATCAAACAATTCGGCCCAGACCGCTGTCGCCGACAGAGGTAAATAGGCACTCGTAATTCCTTTGGCCATGGTGACCACATCCGGCCGGATCCCGAAGTTTTGATGACCGAACCGGCGCCCTGACCGCCCAAAACCACAAATCACCTCGTCCACGATCAACAGCACCCCGTATCGGTCGCAAATCTCCCGAACCTGTTTCATGTACTCCGGGGGCGGAACGATCACACCACCTCCGGTAATCACCGGCTCCATGATCACTGCCGCCACCGTGTCCGGACCTTCCCAACGAATCACCTCTTCAATGATGGAGGCACACTCAAGGCGGCAGGATTCCTGCGTCTTCCCGAAAGGACAACGGTAGCAATACGGCGGGGGAACATGGACAAATCCCGGGGAGAGGGGTTCGTAATTCTGTTTTCGCACAGCCTGACCCGTAGCGGCCAATGCCCCGAAGGAATTCCCGTGATAGGCCCGGTAACGGGAAATGAACTTCCAACGGGTTGGCTGGCCGTTTTGGGCATGATATTGGCGAACGATCTTGAAAGCCGCCTCGTTTGCTTCCGAGCCGCTGTTGGAGTAGAAAATACGGTAAGGCCCACCCAGCCACTCGTTCAGTTTCTCGCTCAGAGCGATCGCCGGAAGGTGGCTTTGCGTCAAAGGATAATAAGGCATCCGGCAAAGCTGCTCATAAGCTGCCTGCGCCAATTCGTGCTCAGAATACCCCAGATTGACACACCACAAGCCCGACATCGCATCCAGATAACGATTCCCTTCCAGATCAATCACCCATGCCCCATCCCCTTGCGTGATCACCAAAGGATTCAGGCTGGAAGCATAGGGTTGCATCTGATGCCAGACATACTGACGATCCTTGTCGAGCCAACGTTCCCGCTCTTCTTTCCCCAACGCTTTCGCAGGTCGGGAAGAATAATTCTCCATCTTGCCTTCTCCTCTCCGCTCAAGGCGATAATGGCAACCGTTCTTCAAGAACACCTGCTATTATCCAAACCATCGGGATGTGACCACTTTCTTCCGGGTGTAGAATTCCACTGCATCTTTCCCGTTGGCATGCAGATCACCGTAGAAAGACTGCTTCCAACCGCTGAAGGGATAAAAAGCAGCAGGAACCGGTACACCTACATTGATTCCAAGCATTCCCGCCTGAACCCGCTCCCGGAACCGGCGGGCAGCCTTTCCGCTTTCTGTGTAAAGGACGGCAGCATTGCCAAAGCGGGAACGGTTCACCACCCGAATCGCTTCGTCCAGATCCTTCACCCGAATCACACTTAGCACAGGGGCAAAAAGCTCTTCCCGGAACACTGTCATCTCCGGCCGAACCCGGTCCAAAATCGTCGGCCCAAGGAAAAACCCTCTGTCCATCTGATCCACCAGGTTCCGGCCGTCCCGGAGCATTACCGCGCCTTCTTTCAGCCCTTGTTCGATCCGCTCCAGCACTTTTTTCCGATGTTCATCCCGGATCAGGGGACCTTGCTCGGTACCTTCCTCCAATCCGTTCCCCACCCGGACGCGTTCGGCCGCTGCAACAAGGTCCTTCAGAAAACGATCCGCGACCGATTCGAGTACCACCACTACACTCCCGGCCATGCATCGCTGCCCGGCACAACCGAACGCCGACCCGGTGATGGACTGCACGGCTCCTTCCATGTTGGCATCTTCATGGACGATATGGCAGTTTTTCGCTCCGGCCAGAGCCTGCACCCGTTTTCCGTGTGCTGCCGCCGTCTTGTAGACATGTTCCGCCACCGGCTGTGACCCTACGAAAGATACCGCGTCCACTCCCGGATGGCAGAGCAACGCATCGACCGCCTCTTTTCCCCCGTGAACGAGATTGAAGACCCCTTCGGGCAGACCTGCTTCGACCGCCAGTTCCACCAGGCGGACCGCAGACAAAGGCGTGCGTTCGGAGGGTTTGAGAACAAAGGTGTTACCGGCCGCCAACGCCAAGGGAACCATCCACAGAGGCACCATCACCGGAAAGTTGAACGGGGTAATTCCCGCCACCACTCCCACGGGATCACGCACCATTTCCATATCAATCCCGCGGGAAACCTGGGGAGTCACCTCTCCCTTCATCAAGGAAGGCATCCCGGCGGCAAATTCCACCACTTCGATTCCCCGCCAGATCTCCGCTTTCGCTTCATTCAAGGTTTTGCCGTTCTCTTCCGTCAACGTCCGTGAAAGAGTGTCCAGATGTTGTACCAGCAATTCCCTGAATTTCAGGAGGATTCGTACCCGTTCCGTAACAGGAGTTTCTCTCCAGGCCAAAAAAGCTTCCTGTGCTGACCGGACTGCCGCATCCACTTCAGCAGTCCCGGAAAGAGGAACCAGAGCGAGCACTTCCTCCGTTGCCGGATTGGGAACAGGCAACACATCCCGGGTATTGGACGTGCACCACTTTCCCCCCACGAAACTGGGCAGGCGATCCCCTTTTACAATCATGCTCATTCCATCACCTCATTTGCATTTGATCCTCTTTTAATTCCTATAATTCAGACAGTAATGAAGAAAAGCGTCTGAGGCCCGGAAAGAAAGCCCGGTGATTCTATCCCTTTCTCATCCCATAAACCATCATAACAAAAAGAAAACGATATTTTATCATACAAAATGCACAGAAATACACTCTAATTTCTCGTCAATTTATACAATTATGCATAAATCCAACCCGGTTTAATTGGAATTTGTCAAACGACCTGGCGAGTCAGGGAAAACTCCACTGACTGATCATGAAGAAGGAGGGGAGGGAAAAAGGATGTCTCCCACGCCCCGGCCAGCAAAAATCCTTCCCTGCAACATCGAGATTCGTATGGAAAAAACGGAACCGGAGGAGAACATCCCATTTTGAAAAACACGCTCTCACTCAGGAGTAATAAAGGTTAAACAGAGCTGTTCCAGTATCTTCTCAGGCGAATGCCCACGCACGTCTCTTTGAAATAAATAGGAATCACTGCTTAATGCCGTCAGCAACAGATCGGCCCTGAAAACACTATCGGGTTGGGACTGCTTATTTTCGGCCATCTCGTCAAACAGCCGGACGAGTATTTCATGCATCTGGTTATACAGAGGATTCTGCATTCGATACCGGGGCGGTTTGGCTGTCGCAAAGTTCTCTACTCCTTTAAGCAATTGTGCTTTTTTCTCGCGAAAACGGATAAATAAGCCGAGAATCCCTTTCAATCGTCGGTCAGGCGGCTCTGTGCCGTTCTCTTGCAAATAAGCTTCAATATCTTCAAAAAGCAGACAAATTTGGTCTTTAATTAAATCCAGGCAGATTTCACCTTTGTTTCTATACCGGCGATAGAGCGTTCCCGACCCGATCTTCGCTTCTGTGGCAATTTGATTCATACTGACTTGTTCGACACCATATTGCTCAAACAGCCTGATTGCCGCCTTCAGGATACGCTGACGATTTTCGGCGGCATCGCGGCGTTCAGAACGAGAGCGGATGGCGTCTGCATCATTCACTGTACCACCACTTCCCAAAATCCAGCTTTACAAGTGGAGAGTTCTCCGGTTAATATTAAATGGAGAATTCTCCGCTTAATACTAACATAATGAACAGGAGTGAACAACACATGCAGAATCATGACAAAGCTGCACTGTTGGTCATGGATATACAAAACGGCATTGTCTCGCGATTCGCAGAAAATGAGAACGCGCTGCTGCCGTTCCGGAAAGCCGTGGAAGCCGCACGCCGGCACTCCATTCCGGTTATTTTTGTCCGAGTCGCATTCCGCGAAGGATACCCCGAGATCAGCCCGAGAAACAAGACGTTCTCAGCGATTTCCAATTTTGGCGGAATGACTCTCTCAGACACGGCGACGCAAATTCACGAATCCCTGAACCCCCAACCAGACGAGCCGGTTGTCACCAAGCTTCGCGTCAGTGCATTTTCCGGAAGTGACCTTGAGGTGATTCTCCGATCCCGCCAAATCAACAAACTGATTCTCAGCGGCATTGCCACGAGTGGTGTGGTTCTTTCGACATTGCGGGAAGCAGCAGATAAAGACTTTGCACTTACTGTGCTTTCGGATGCCTGTCTCGATTCCGATCCTGAAGTTCACCGTGTTCTCATCGAGAAAGTGTTCCCACGACAAGCGGAAGTCATGACTGTCGACGCTTGGATCGATACCTTGGATTGATAAGCGAACGCAGGCACCCCGGATTGCGAAAAGAACAGACGATGAACAAGCGCCTCCCCAGGATTTCTCGGTGAGGCGCTTGTTCATCGTCTGAACGATTCTCCTTCGCAAGAAGGGCGAGCCCCGAATAAAGGTTCCGAAAATTACGATTCCTGGGAAGGCACGTTTTTCCATTTACCGTGGAGAAGGGATATCACGCGAAGATCAGACAAATATTCTCCCTTCCCCCACTTTCACGCAGGCTCCGCCCAATCTAACCTCTTCAAATGCATCCCCTTTTTTCCGAATCCTGATGTCGATGAAACTGGGACGCCCCATTTCGATGCCTTGCTCGCTGCGGATTTCATACAATCCGGTTTCCTTGGCCGGTACGAGAGAATGTTGAATAAGATAAGCCCCCAAAGGTCCGTTGGCATTTCCTGTGGCCGGGTCCTCCATAATTCCCATCGCGGGGGCAAACATGCGGCCATGCACGTGGAAATCGGGATTGACCGTTTCCAGGGTAAAAGCATAAATGTGCTGCGTTTCGGGACGGTCAGCGAACCATTGTTTCCACACATCGTTGCGGAATTTGATTTTTTTCATAGCCTCGAGCGAACGAACGGGGATATAGAGAAACGGGACTCCCGAAGAAACGGTCTGAACGGGCAAATCAGCATGCAAGTCCCCCGGCGACAGAGAAAGAAGCCAGGCGGCTTTTTCCCGATCGGAAAACACATCGCCAAACGCGGGGATCGGTTGTTTCATTCCGGCTCGAGTCATCTTGCCTTGCTCTTTATGAACGTAGACTTGAATATCTTCCACTTCTTCCTCCAGAATCCATTCGTTGACCCCCTCCCGGGTCACTGTCCAGTTTTCATGTCCCAATAAAAATGCTGTTCCCACTGTGGGATGACCAGCTACGGGCAATTCCATCCGCGGCGTAAAGATTCTGATTCTTTTTGTGTTTCCCGGTTTCGTGGGCGGGAAGACAAAGACGGTCTCGGACAAATTTAATTCATTCGCAATTTTTTGCATCAGACCCGGGTCCAACGGTCCTGTTTCTTCAAACACGGCCAAGGGGTTTCCTCCGAATTTTTGATTGGTGAACACATCAACGAGAATATAATTTAAAGCCTTCATTTTCCTTCTCCTTTCACTGATCGTTTCCCGTGCAATTCCAGCATAACGCTTTCTTTTTCATTAGTAAAATGAATTGTTATAATGATATACATGAATAAAATTGATTCTTAAAAAGGGAGAGAACGGAATTGACACTCGCGCAAATGGAAGTCTTTCTGAAAGTCGCACAAACTGGGAGTTTCACCAAAGCAGGGGAAGAACTGGGATTGTCCCAATCTGCCGTAAGTCACGCGCTTGCAGGGCTGGAGTCTGAACTCGGTTTTCTGCTGATTCATCGCAGCCGCGCGGGAATTCAAGTGACGCCGAACGGGGAGCGCATGCTTGGCTATATCCGGCAAATTTTGCGAGCGACGGAACAAATGAAACAAGAAGCAGCCCAACTCACCGGTTTGCAAACGGGAATCGTTCGGGTCGGTACCTTTCCCAGTGTTTCCACCAAGTGGCTCCCCCCGATCCTGAACCAGTTTCAAAGCCGATACCCTGAGATCGAAGTGAAACTGCATGAAGGCGGTTATGACGAAGTGGAAAAGCAGATCCGGACGGGGGCTGTCGATCTCGGCTTTATCCCGGTTAGCAAAGAGCAAACGGATTACGATATGGAAATGTTGAAAAACGACTGTTTGGTGCTTCTTCTTCCGGCCGGCCACCCTTTGCACCTCCATCCCTCCCCTGCCATTGAACAAATTGCGGCAGAGCCTTTCATTCTGCCCAAAAAAGGTTGCGATCTTCATATCAAAAAACTGTTCCGGGAAAAAAATGTGCAACCCAATATCCGTTTTGAAATGGAGAACGATGAGGCCATCGTGGCCATGGTACGGGCAGGACTGGGAATCAGCATTTTGCCGGAGATGACCCTCCCCCTCGACATGACCGGCGTTCACCGTGTTTTAATGGGGGAAGAAATATATCGAACCATCGGAATTGCCACCACCTCAAGGGATTCACTCTCTCCGGCAGCCAAAAAGTTTTGGGAAACGGTCACTGCCTGGGTCAAGGAAAACGGAAAAAACACCTGAGAAAGTCCCCTCTTCCCTTCCCATTTTGCGTATAGATTACATCCAGGACCGAAAAGATGCACCGGTCATACCAAAAAAATTTCATAACAAAACCCCTGCCTTCAGCTGTGGCAGGGGTCTCCATGCCGACTCTATTTCATCCGCCAAAAATTCATAGACTGATTGTACGACCCGTTCTTTATTCTTTTTTATCCCTCATACGGCTGAAAACAAAGGCGAGGATCGAACCTGATATGTTGTGCCATACACTGAAAATTGCACTGGGTACGGCAGCCAACGGTGAGAAATTCGCCGTTGCAATCGCTACACCCAATCCGGAATTCTGCATCCCTACTTCCATTGCCACGGCCTTTTGTTTTGCCAAATCCATTCCGCACAGACGGGAGAGGAAAAAGCCCAGCAGAAAGCCCAATACATTATGCAAAATCACCACAGCAAAAATCAACGGCCCCGTAACAGCCAGCTTTGCCTGACTGCCAGCCACGACTCCTGCAACAATGATCACAATCGCGGCGGCAGAGACGAGCGGCAGGGCTTTTGCACTCGCTTCTGCCTGTCTACCAAAGAATTTCTTAATGATAAATCCCAGAGCCAACGGGATGATCACGACCTGAATAATCGAAACAATCAGTGACCAGATATTGATCTCCACCCACTTACTCGCAAGCAAATAGATCAGAAACGGAGTGACAACAGGGGCAATAATCGTGGAAACTGAGGCGATGGACACAGCAAGGGCGACATCCCCCCGGGCCAGAAACACCATCACATTGGATGCTGTACCACTCGGACAGCACCCTACCAAAATGACGCCAACAGCCACCTCCGGCGGCAGATGTAATCCCCATGCCAATAAAAATGCTAACCCTGGCATAATGAGATAATGACAAAGCACCCCGATCGCCACATCTTTTGGCCGGCGAAAAACTTCTTTAAAATCGGCTGCCGACAATGTAAGTCCCATCCCAAACATGACAATTCCCAACAGGGGAACGACATAATCCCCGATCCATATGAAATCGCCTGGGAACAAATAGGCAATCACCGAAAAAAGAATGACCCAAAACGTAAAAGTTTTTCCTGCAAACGCGCTGATTTTTTCTATAAACATCCCAAAAGTCCCCTATCTATCATGTATGCTATCGCAATTAACCTGCGCCCTTTCGGGTGGATATCTTTCAGTGTACCGTCCGGATGGATGCCTATATTTTCACCATTGACTTGGCTTTTCGCGTTACCTCGATTACCTGATCCAGGCTGGACCCACACCCGGACTGCACCACAGCCGCATAGGCACCTTCCACCAATGGCGCATCTGCGATATGAACCTTTGTGATGTTTTCTTCCGCCAGCCGCTCGATCGCCAATTCGGTATTGATCAGGGCACTCCCCAGATCAAAGAGGACAACCACACCTTTATCGGAATAAACCGATCTTATCGCATTTTGAATCTTGTCTGCACTCGTGCCAAGTTCCTCCTCATCCGTCCCCCCCGCATAAGCGACGGGAACATGGGAACTCAATTGGGAAAGCAGCTTTTTTAACCCCTTGGCTAACTCATGGCTGTGAGAAACAATAACGACTCCGACATATTCCGCCATGCCGTCCTCTTTTGTTTGACCCGCATCCCTGTTTTCTTCAAGGATTGAACACAGGGCTTCAAACAACAGGAAAGATGAAACGGCACCGGGGTCCAAATGCCCGATTGACCTTTTTCCCAAAAAGGAAGCACGTCCTTTCCGGGCTTCCAGCTCCTTCGTATTTTCCATTTGTTCTCTGGCAAAGGAAACCAGTTCATCGGCGTTGAGCTCGTTTCCTTTTTGCTGAATATACCGGGTGACCGGTTCCCAGACGTCCAGCATGGTTTTGTCGCCAACCTGTGATTTCCCTCTCAGTTTGATGCCGTTTACAGATTCTTGCAAGGCTTGCCCCAATTCACTGATGGTGATTTCCTCTTTCCCTTTCAATACCTGCCCTGCTTTTATGAACGCAGTGCCATATAAAGGACCTGAAGCGCCCCCCACCTTGGAAACAAGCACCATTCCGATATCCTGCAACAATTTCCCGATATCGTGACAGTCTGTCTGATGGATTTTCTCAATCACTTCTTTGAAACCTTTGGACATGTTGATGCCGTGATCCCCATCGCCGATCGCCTGATCAAGCCTGGTGAGATACTCTTTCTGCTCATCCAATCGAATATTGGCCAAATTCATCCATTTGATAATATGATCAGATTTAATCAACGGCTTTTTCCTCCTTGTCATTTTTTCCAGGCAATGGTATCGGCAGGTGCTTCAAGTAGCTCAATCAGTTGATCATCCAGTTTGAGGAGCGAGATGGAACATCCGGCCATTTCGATTGCCGTCATATATTCGCCTACATATGTGTCGTAAACGGAAATATCCTTGCTTTTTAAGATTTGGGATACTTTCTTGTGCAGAATATACAGCTCCATCAACGGAGTTCCGCCAAGACCGTTGATCATCACCGCAACCCGGTCCCCTGCGGTTAGTTTCAGATCGTCCAGAATCCGGGACAAAAGGATTTCGGCGATTTCATCGGCTGTAGCCATGGCAGTCCGGTAAGTTCCCGGTTCTCCGTGGATGCCGATCCCGATTTCGATTTCCTGTTCCCCAATTTCAAAACCGGGTTTTCCAACGGCTGGAACAGTACATGGAGTCAATGCGACTCCGATGCTGCGCACATGTTGAATCACCTTGTTGGCCACCTGTTCCACTTCTTTCAGGGAAGCTCCTTTTTCAGCAAGGGCGCCGGCAATTTTGTGGACAAAAACCGTTCCCGCGATTCCTCTGCGTCCTTGAGTAAAGGTACTGTTCTCAACCGCAACATCATCATTTACAATCACCTTGGCGATTTGAATCCCTTCGGCTTCTGCCAGTTCGGCCGCCATCTCGAAGTTCATCAAATCCCCTGAGTAGTTTTTTATGATCAACAATACCCCTTTTCCGGCATCCACAGCTTTGATCGCTTCAAGGATCTGGTCGGGCGTGGGGGATGTGAAAACTTCTCCGGCTACGGCTGCATCGAGCATGCCGCTCCCGACATATCCGGCATGCGATGGTTCATGTCCACTTCCGCCTCCGCTGACCAATGCGACCTTGCCTCCATTCGGGGCATTGGCACGAATCAGAACATTGGTCCCCGTCAGATTTTTCAGTTTGTCGGGATGAGCCAAAACCATGCCATCAATCATGTCACGCACCACATGTTCAGGGTTATTAATCAGTTTCTTCAAGTCAATCGTCCCTTCTCCAGGATTCATTAAAATTTTTCCATCGCCAGCCATTTGGTTTTTATATCTCAATTTCATAATAATTATGGGATTTTCTAATTTATTTGTATCATATATTCAACTTCTCTGCCATTTTAATGTGATTCCGCCCCCGGGACAAAGGATTTCCCCGGCAGATCAGCAAAAGGCATGAAATCAAAAAGTTTTTCGGAATCATTTCTGCCACCGGCTGGGATCTCCTTTCCCAATCTTTATGCAGGAGAGAGAGAAGACTTCAGGAAATCCCGGCTTATTTTCACGAGCCATACCCATCACAAAGAGAAAGCATCCCCCTGACCCCTCAGAGGGATGCTTATTAGGCATCAAGGATTTGGGTTTGTGTCCATGCACGAATCACTGATGGCAGAGATTCATGCAAAAGGAGAGTCTGAAAGAGAAGCGTTAACCAATTCTGTGAATCAGCAGCGAAGCAGACAAAACCGTGGCTCCATCAATCGTATTGGTCAAGGTATCATCCGTGGCTCCGATATTGCGCAACGAAATGCCTGTTGACTCTGTAATGTCAAGAATAGTAAATCCGGTAACCTGATTGCTTTGACCGATGGCATTGGTTGATCCATAGTCTGAAGCAAGTACCGGGGTACCTGTATCACTGAAGACGAGGGAATAAGCGGCAGCTTGTGTAGCAGCATCGGACAGGGTAACTGCGTATTCAATACGGTATTGTCCAGGTGTGTTGATAGTGACAGTGGCCGATGGAGGAGTAAAGGTGAAATCCGCTGTGGCTGTCGGGTTTGAGTTATTGAAAACAACATCATCTCCAGATGCCACTGTTTGTGTCACATCGCTGAATACCTGCAAAAATGCTGGGGCAGCTCCTGCTCCTGTCGCTCCTGTGGCTCCTGTTACTCCCGTTGCTCCTGTTGATTCGGTTACTCCCGTTGCTCCTGTTACCCCAGTTGCTCCGGTGGCCCCGGTTGCTCCTGTCGCTCCGGTTGCTCCTGTAATTCCGTTTTCATAGCCTGAAGTCAGCAAAGCAACATCATCTATTAAGATATCCGTACTCCCCGGCTACGGCAAAGTATTGACCAAGATGAATGCATAAGCAGTACCTGCTGGTGCAGAAACAGTCGTTTGGTAGACTTCAAGCCATAAATTGTTTGTAATCTCTGGTATCCGATTAAAGAGAATATTTAAAAACCGGCCCTCCTCCAAAAAATTAAACGAGCTATCAAATGGGCTTGAACCGGCGGGGAGGGTAAAGATGAGACTTTGGCTAAGGAAACAAAGAACTCATAGCTGCCAGGGTTTACCGGAACTATCTGAGCGATATAAGAAACGATATTCCCACCTTGGAGTCTGACCGAATAAAAATCAGAATGTGCATACTGACTAGTGACTACGGCATTCATAGACACCCAAGGTGCTATTGTACCTGTTTCAAACCTTCCATTGATTACAATATTTTGGATCGACAGTCCCAACACCTCACTTTGATGACAATTCTTTGATCCATCACGGATTCATGATTTAATCAGAAGATAAATTTACAAACTGCTTTTGTCTCTTGTTAACAAGCAGATATGTATAATATTTTTATTCAACAAGATAGAAAATGGCTCATACACTCGGCTATTCGACTTCCTGATTCTCGATAATCAACCGTTCATGATCTGTTTGAAGAAAATCATGTTTTACATCGCTTTGTCTTCCGACAGATCTATTTTGTTGTAAATCCAATAAAACCTCATCCATCCTTTTTGCAAGAATCAAAAATTTATCCCCGTTTAACTTCATTCAGACAATTTCCTCCTGCTTGCTTGGCAACTTTCTGGAGTGCTGAAGTCTCGCAACGTTGATAATAAACACAAAAAACGGCCGGACAAGAACCGTTGATGATTGTGAAAATGCAAACAAGGGATGGAACACTGCCCATCCCTTGCGCTCCTGATCAGAAATCAAAATTGTCAGGATCCGGACCGACCCGGTGATTTTGGTTCAACACGTCAATTCGTTCCATCTCTTCTTTTGTCAATTCAAAATCAAAGACGGACCCGTTTTCGATTATACGATGTTCTTTGGTCGATTTGGGAATTGTCACAACACCATGTTGCAAGTCCCAACGCAGAATGATTTGTGCAACCGATTTGCCGTACCGGTCGGCAATCTCTTTTAGTACCGGATTGTCCAGCAATTGTCCTTGCATTAACGGAGACCATGCTTCAAATTGTATCCCTTGTTCTTTGCAATACTTTCTCAGTTCTTTCTGGGTCAGCCGGGGATGGAACTCCACTTGGTTCACCATGGGTTTGATTTCCGCATCCTTCAGCAAATCTTCCAAATGGTGAATGTGGAAATTGCTGACCCCGATTGCTTTAACCCGTCCTTCTTTGTAAAGAGTCTCCAATGCTCTCCAAGCCTCTTTATATTTTCCTTCCACAGGCCAGTGAATCAGGTACAGATCCAGATAATCCAGACCGAGTTTTCGCAGACTGATTTCATAAGCTTGCAAAGTGGATTCATATCCCAAATCGCTATTCCACACTTTGGATGTCACAAACAATTCTTCCCGGGAAATACCGGCTTGTTCCAGACCTTCGCGAATCCCTTGTCCGACACCTTCCTCATTTTGATAAATGGCGGCAGTGTCCACGCTGCGGTACCCGTACTTGATCGCCGTTTTTACCGCATTGACGAGTTCCGGCCCCTCTTCCACCTTAAACACTCCCAACCCAAGCCAGGGCATTTTCACACCATTGTACAAAGTAGTGGTATCCTGCAAATGTTTCGCCATGAAACAACCCTCCAGCAAGTCTCTCTAAAAAGAGAGTTGATTATAAATATTCCATCTATTGCGAACGGCCGGTTATCCGCCGTTGCACTCCTGCTTTTGCGATCCTTTCCAACAAAGATTCATGTCTGTATCTTCTATGCTTTCCACCTCCTGACCACTTGAATGGCGGCGGTTGCCGGACAGCCACGATCCTTATTATGCATTACCTGCTTCCGATTAGGAAGTACGCACTTTTTTGTGCCATTGTTACTGATTGGTGCGATAGGTACGATTAGGTAACTTAGCGGCCAACGGTGACATTATGGGGATGAAGTCACTCCCCGCACGCTCCCCTTGATCCTCAGGCCTCAAAGCATACGATAAAAAACAGAAACCGGGGCCCCGGAAAACGAACATTCCTTTCCAACAGTTCCATTTCAAAAACAAAACCCTTGCAAAAGCAAGGGTCAACTGGTTTACAAATCAGTTGTCTGGTCAGGGCCACCGCCCGGTTCCTTCGTTCCCTTAAAACGGCCGATCACCGACGATTGCCACACGTTCTGCTTTTCGCGGATGAGGATAATAGTCAGAAACCGCGTAATGTTGGGTGGCACGATTATCCCAAAAGGCGACCGAATTCACCTCCCAATGAAAGCGCACCTGGTACTCGGGTATATGGGCTTGACGAAACAGGTACTGAAGCAGTTTCTCGCTCTCCTCCGGTTCCAGACCGGGAATCCGGGTAGTAAACGCCGGGTTTACGAATAGCGTCTTGCGTCTCGTTTCCGGATGGGTTCGAACAACCGGGTGCTCAACAGGCGGAAATTCTGCCTGTTTGGCAGCCAGCTCCTCCGGGGACAGTAAACGGCTGAAAGAAGGAGTGAAATCATGGAGAGCGGTGAGGCCATCAATTCGTTCCTTAATCTCATCAGGAAGATTGTCATATGCGGCCCCCATGTCAGCCCATAACGTATCGCCTCCAACCGGTGGAACCTCGATCATTCTTAATATGCAAGCTTTGGCAGGATTGGCACGGAAAGTGACGTCGGTATGCCATATGTTCTCGGAACCGGCTTGCTTTTTGTCCCTGGCAAATTGCACGATTTCTTTTGAGTGCTTGTTGATGTAAAACGGGTGTATTTCCAGTTCACCCCACTGACGGGCAAAAGCGAGCAGTTGCTCACTGGTGATTGGCTGATTGCGGAAGAACAGAACCTTCCACTCCAATAATGCCCGATTTAACTCAGCTTGTACCTCTGGTGTGACTGGCTTTGCCAGATCCAAGCCGACGATTTCAGCACCAATGATCGGACTGAGCGGCTTGACTTCAAACAACTGGTAGGGACGCTCCTCCAGGCCTTCCGGCAGACGGCGAAGAATACGCGGACCTTCACGATCTTCACGGTTTTCAAACTTGAGCGGACGGGAATGATCAGACATTTTCATACTCCTTTCAATTGACTATGGCCCGTTGTCGATTTACTCAAGAGCTTCTTATCTTGGAAATGAAATGATCTCTAAGCTCATTAAATTCTTTTAATTCTTTAATCTCTTCCCTTGATTTACCAGGTTGTCGCAACGGATTTAACATATCGACCACGATTCTTCCGGGATTGGGATGCATAACCAAAATCCGCGTTCCCAATAACAGCGCTTCTTCAACATCATGGGTGATAAAAAATATGCATTTTTGCGTTTCTTCCCAAATTCCAATCAGATGTCTCTGCATGTTCTCCCGGGTCAAGGCATCCAGTGCGCTGAAAGGTTCATCCATCAAGATCACTTTTGGATCAGTTGCAAGTGTCCGGGCTATGGAGACTCTTTGTTTCATCCCTCCCGAAAGTTGATGGGGCCACATTTTGGCCGCAGACTCCAGTTCCACCATTTTTAACAGCCTGGAAACGATCTTTTTACGAGCGCTTTTCGGAACAGATTTCATTTTCAATCCAAACTCGATATTTTTTTCAATCGTTAACCACGGGAACAAGTTGTGGTGCTGAAATATGACTCCGACATCAGAATTCGGTTTATTATGCTTTTCACCATCGATGATCACTTCCCCAGTCGTCGGTTTAATAAATCCGGCCAACACATTCAGCAGCGATGATTTTCCGCATCCTGACGGTCCCAATACGCATACGAAATCATTTTGGTATAATTGGAGATTTATATTATCCAGAACATTCGATTTATTGTTTCTGCCATGGTAAGTTAAACTTAAATTCATTACTTCAATCAATGGGGAACTGGTTACGGGTTCCTTGTGTAATACGGCAGATGCGATTGACACAACCTCCCCTCCTTTTTTCCTTACTTGTATAAATCACTTAACAGAGCTTGTTGAAAAGTTTTTAGATCAGGAGAAGACGGGATCGCTTTTTGTGTAACCATAAAGTCTCCGGTATCCTTCAATACTTTTGCCAATTCCCCGGTTTGACCGGATTCTCCAAAGTATTTTTTCTGTTGCGAACCATCCAGCCAAATCATTTGTCGCATCGTTTTTAAGCTTTCTGCCGGAGAAATCCCCAGTTCTTTAGAAAGTAACTGAGCAGATTGTTCTGGTTTCGTTCGATAATCACCGACTGCTTCATTTAAGACAGATATATATCCCTTAACAATGTCAGGATACTTTTTTAGAAAATCCTTATGAACGATCCCTACTTCAGCCGTGACCACCCCCTTTTTGACCAAATCTCCGGAGGTTACGATAACATTTCCTCCTTCACGAATGAGTTTATCTTGTGTAGGTTGCCAGATATACGCCCCATCTATATCATTTCTTTTCCATGCAGCATAAATATCGGGTGGTTGCATATCAAGAATTGTAATTTTTTCCTTTTCAGGGTTGATTCCCTCCTTTTTTAACGCACCCAGCAGACTGAAATGAGATGTCGAAGTAAATGTCGTCGCGATCTTTTTACCTTTAAGATCTTTAAGCGTTTTGATGCCTGAACTTTTTTTGACCACCAATGCTTCACTATCTCCAATGACGTCATGTACATAAAAGACTTTGTACGGCAATCCTTTGGCAATGCCGATGGCGGCAGGAGGGGTGCCAACGAGTCCGAAATCAATGCTGCCGCTTGCAATTGCGGTATTCACATCCCGTCCTGAATCAAATTGAATCCAATTGATTTTGATGTCTGGATATTTTTTCTCCAGCAGACCTGAAGCTTTGGCTAACAGTTCAGCACTTGGTGAAACTTGGTACCCCAAACGAATTTCTTTCGGTGCCGACTTTGATTGTGATGCTGATGATGTTGCCTGATCGGAACAAGCGGCCGTAAACAGAATCAAGAAAGAAAACAGAATAATAAGTAAACATTTGCTCTTTTTTTGAAAAGACATCCGGGCTTTCCTCTCCTTCTCCTGGTGACATTATTAGAATTTGTTTGTCTGAATGGAAATCAATCCGGGGTTTTGATCCACGGAAATTGACGATGTTGAATCCAGCGAATCAATCCGTCCATGATGACGGCAATTCCTCCCATCAAAATAATTCCCACAAAAATGATATCGCTGCGTAAATACTTGCTTGCATCCAATACCATCCACCCGATTCCGGAAGTGGCCGCTACCATTTCCGCCGCAACCAAAGTCGAATAAGCGACTCCAATCGCTGTGCGAAGCCCGGTAATAATGTCAGGCAGAGAACTTGGAAAAATGATGTAAACCAATACCTTCCACTTTGAAGCCCCCAACGATCTGGCTGCATTGATTCGATCTTGAGGAACCTTCTGCACACTTGATACCGTTGCAATAAACAATGGAGCAAAAGCACTCAGAAATAAGAGCGCAATCTTCGATTTATCATCAATCCCCAGCCACAATACCAGCAATGTATAATAAGCTAACGGCGGAAGAGGTCTGTAAAATTCAATAACAGGATCGAAAATCGCGCGAAAATATTTTGAATATCCAGATATCAATCCGAGTGGAACGGCAGTAATCAGCGCAAGAACCAGCGCCTGAAACAACCTGTTAAGACTGTCAAGAATATGGTTGAATAAAGAAGCCCCTTTGTATCCATTATGTATAAGGTCCAAAAAAGCAATCCACACTGATTGCGGAGAAGGCAGGAAAACAGGATCAATCCATTTCCGCTCCGTACTGATCGCCCAGAAAAAAAAGATCATAACAACAGTAACAACAGACAACACTCTTACGAGCACTTCATTTTTATGGGTATTTTGTCTGCTCAACGATACGGCCCTCCTTTTCCTCTTGTCTTCGTCAAATGCCAGGGCAAACTTCTCCATTCTGATTGCTTTGGGGTGCCTTATGAGGACAACATTTCAGTCCATAAAAAACAAGGAGGTCCCATCACCTGCAATCGATGCAAGGATCTGGACCTCCAGTGGTCTGGTCGGTTCAATAGATTAATTCTTATCAATTTACTTTGTTTTATTATATTAACGACAATGATTCATGTCAACAGAAAAAACGTAAATGGATCTGCTGCATCCGGCAGCGAAACTCAACATTTAAATCATGCCCCTCCACCCCCAAAAGTCTAGTATTGGGTGACATTTCCCCGGTACATATTGCCTTTGGGGCTTCGGATGTTGTTATGCGCTCTGGCGCTTGTCCCGCTGGCTGCGTTGACAACATAACAGGAGGCGTTATCCAGGTAGAGGGTATTGCCGTTAAAATCCGCGTTGAGTCCCCAACCGGATACCTGCTGATGGACTTGGAAAGCATCGGCAATAACCTCATTGCCGTTCCGGTATCCGACATTGGAACTGATTGTGACATCATTCCCTTTCACATCAATAAAACTATCCGCATAATTATCCCCCGTCATGCCTCTGCCATCAAAAATATTTCCGCTGACAACCGTTCCCGTCGAACCTTCCTTGATATCGATATGCTCGGCAGTGACATTGGGCCCGATCGTGTTATTAACGACACGGTTATAATCTGACGCAGGGTTGATCGTTGACCATTTCCCTTTATCAGAACCGACATAGACTCCCTCGCCAAATCCCGGTTGTCCTTTGCCTGTATCATGGATATAGGAGTTTTGCAGCGTGTTGTAAGAGCTGCCGTCACGAAAATGGACTCCTTCATCCCCGATTTGGTAGACTTCCACCGCATCGAGCAAATTATGGTTCGCATGATCCAACATGATTCCTTTTTGCGCATTCGTCACTTTCACGTTTCGAATATTCCAGTAATCCCCGGTGATTTGCAGAGCATAGCCGCTCCCGGTTCCATTCCCTTTCAATACCGCCTTATTAGAAGGATCGGCGCTTTCCAACGTGATCGGAGCGGAAGCAGTGCCACTGGCAGTCGCCTTAAACTGGCCGGAAAAAGTGATTCCGGAGGCCAACACGATCCGGTCGCCAGGCTTAGCGGAAGCCAACGCATTCATCAATTCAGCAGAAGAATCGACCGTGACCGTTGCTGCACGAACAACGCCAAAACCAGGGGCCATGGCGGCAAATAGAGTAAGTATCAGGGCCAAGACAAACAAGCGTGCCACAGGAAGCGATCTTTTAAGGTTAAACATCCCTTTTCTCTCCTTCTCCTCCATGCCTTTGTGCTGATAATTCTGAATCCAACTACTATTTTAGCATGACTTCCTTCTTTACGTTTGCAATAATCCGATATTTTTATACTCTTCATGATGATAAATAAACTCTTGCCTACACTCCGTTACCTCCAAAGGGATCATTGATTTGAAATCCTTAAATCCCGAAAAGTGCTGGCGACGTTGTGTATACTTTTTTTCGTTTTTCGCCGCTGGATGCGCCTGAAAATCACAAGATGTTTTTTTGCAAAAAGCAAATCAACCCTTTAGAATTGTAAAGGAATACAGCTCAAGTTATTAGATAACAAACGCTCATTTCATCGTACCACTACGTATGTTTAAGCAGGTGAAAAAAATGGATCATCTTTCGAAAATAGAGATCGTAAAAAAATGGAGGAGTTTGCACAAAATCTACACCCAAGTACTGCATGAGCTTGAACGTCTCCTGCAAGAAAAACACCAACTCTCTTTAAGCGAGTTTCATGTTTTGCTTATTTTGTCCGAAGCACCCGGTTACCGCATGCGCTTGCAACAGCTCGCCAATGAAGCCGGGTTGAGCCAAAGCGCCATGTCCCGATTGGTTTCCCGTCTGGAAGATGAAAGTTGCGGCTTGCTCAGGAGACACATTTGTGACACTGACCGCCGCGGCGTTTACACAAAATTGACCGAAAAAGGGAAAGAACAGCTCGCAAAAGTTCTGCCAACCTATCAAGAAGTGATCGTCACCTCCTTCGCAAAAAAACAGCATATCGAAACTCTGATGGACCTGTGCACAATCATGAAAAAAACAAATGAATAAAAATAAAAAAAGGCGTCGCAATCGACGCCTTTTTCGAGATTGATGACAAACCCCCCCCTTTTCTTCGGAAAAGGAATGGGGTTTTGTATATTTCTAGGATATATACAGATAAAGTAAACCTGATGTGACCT